>CAZPLM010000154.1:0-5414 GCA_964587275.1 uncultured Muribaculaceae bacterium
TATACGCTTCAGACAGTTTTTCTTTTTGACAGATTTTTCCTTATAAACAGGCATTTGAAACGCAGAAGAAAATATTTTCCTGATATTGAATCGCTTGAATTTGCAAAAAACATCCCGGAAAACTCCTATTTTACTCAGACTGTTTCTTCAGGTCCTGACAGCGACTGGGCAAGCATAATGCAATGTTATTTTACTGCAATATCCTCTTCAAAGGATCATATTTATATAAACACACCCTATTTCACTCCTTCGGAATCTCTGCTGAATGCATTGAAAATTGCGGCTCTCGGGGGTGTCAACGTTTCGATTATGTTGCCTGAAAAATCTGATTCCAGGATAATACATTATTGCACGATGTCCTATATCAGCGACTTGCTGAAGGCAGGCATTAATGTCTATCTTTTCAAAAACGGATTCAATCACTCAAAGTCAATCAGCATTGACGGGGAATATTGCATTATCGGTTCGGCTAATATGGATAATCGCAGTATGAACAATGATTTTGAGATTACATCAATTTGGTACAGTCCTAAATGTGCCGCAGTTATGGAAAGCCGATTTGAAAAAGATCTGAACCGCTGCTCAAAATTGTCAATTTCAAAATGGAAGAACCGTCCGGCCATACAAAAGGTTTGGGAGTCTATTGCAAGGCTTGTCAGTCCGCTTATGTAACAAAAGGAACAATATGAATATTTCCGACCCTGTTAGTTTGAAGCAGCTTGCTAAAACAAATTACACATCTCTGATGGAGAGGAGGATCCGTAAGATTTTGATGATATGCAGCAGTTATGATGCGTATATTTTAGAAGAAGACGGACAGATAGAAGCACAGTTGTACAAAGAATATATAGAACTGAATCTAAGTAACCCTCCCTCATTTACATGGGTAAATACATCACAGGATGCTCTCAGCCTGCTGAAGATAAACTCTGATTTTGACCTTATTATATGTATGCTCAATATCAGGGATTTCGATTTGTTTTCTTATTCAAGGCTGCTTAAAGAAGCCGGCAACGGTATTCCCATTGTGATGCTAACCAACTTTTCAAAAGAACTGTTCAAGCAGATAAACAAAGCCGACAGATCGTCCATTGATTATATTTTTTGCTGGCACGGTAATGCAGATCTTATTCTTGCCATAGTCAAACTGATTGAAGATAAGATGAATGCAGATGATGATATTCTAAAATCAGGGGTGAGAGCCATTTTGCTTGTTGAAGATTCGATCAGATATTATTCTACATATCTTCCTGCAATCTACAAAATGATTTTGAAGCAAAGCGCAGAGTTTCTTAAGGAGGCTTTCAATGAGCAACAGATGAAAATGAGAAAAAGGGCCCGTCCTAAAATTCTTCTGGCCACCTGTTATGATGATGCATTGAATTTGTATGAAAAATACAAAAAAAACCTGATGGGTGTGATCTCTGATGTAGGCTTTGTCATGCATAAAAGTGATCCATCAGAGGATGAAGTGCTCGATGCCGGTATCAGGTTCACCGAAATGATCCGTGCGGATATTCCACAGATGCCTGTCATTCTTCAGTCTTCTCAGAAAAGTGTTTCAGAAGTGGCCAGGAAGATGAAAGTGGGTTTTATTGAGAAATACTCCAATTCTCTCCTCCTTCAGTTAGGAAATTATATTACCGAGGAGTTCGGATTCGGGGATTTCATTGTCCGTGATCTCAAATCTCATTCGATAATCGGCAGGGCGAAGAATTTGAAAGAACTTCAGGGTCTGGTTATGGAAATGCCTGAAGAAGAATTGCTCTATTACTGTGCTCAGAACAGACTTTCAAAGTGGCTCTATTCAAGAGGATTGTTTAGTATAGCGAGGCAGATGAGAATAATGAATGCCGATGAGTTTAATTCAACTGAATCAATCCGTGATTATATTGTACAGCAGATCAAGGATTACAGAATATTAACCGGACAGGGAATTATTGCTTCGTTTGATCCCGATACCTATACGAGGTATATCTGGTTTGCCAAATTAGGAGATGGCTCTCTCGGTGGAAAGGCAAGAGGCCTGGCGTTTTTGAACAATATGATTCAAAAGTACGATTTGCTGAACAGATATCCGGGATTAAAAGTAACAATCCCGAGAAGCATCGTTATTGCAACAGATTATTTCGACAGTTTCATTCTTGAAAACGGTCTTCAGTATGTGATTGATGCTGATGTAGATGATGATGAAATATTGTCTGAGTTTGTCAGTTCAAGACTTCCTGAACATTTGATCGAGCAATTGAGGGTATATGTGGAAACTGTCTCATTTCCGTTGGCCGTGCGATCGAGTTCCAAACTTGAGGATTCTCAATTTCAGCCATTTGCCGGTATCTATTCTACATATATGATTCCGAATACGGAGAATAAGGATCAGATGCTCAGATTACTTGGAAAGGCGATAAAAAGTGTGTATGCTTCAGTCTATTTTGCTTCAAGTCGTTCATATATCAGGACTACTGGAAATTTACCTGGTGAGGAGAAGATGGCGGTCGTGATTCAGGGGATTTGCGGAAGTGAAGATTGCGGTTTTTATTTTCCGACAATCTCTGGTGTAGCACGTTCTGTTAATTTTTATCCTGTCGGAGACGAAAAGCCTGAAGATGGCATAGTGAATATGGCATTTGGACTTGGAAAACTTGTAGTTGACGGAGGTAAGACTCTCAGGTTCTCACCAAAGTATCCTAAGAAAGTCTTGCAGACATCTACTCCACGGATAGCCTTGAATGACTGTCAGAATTCAATGTATGCACTTGATTTAAAGCCGGAAGAGTTCAAGACATCGATAGATGACGGTATCAATATCAGGGATATTTCAATAACAGATGCTGAAAAGTTCAGAAATCTGCGATATGTGGCTTCAACGTGGGATATGGATAATCAGAGGATTGCTCCGGGAGTCCATATTAAAGGGATGCGCCTGATATCATTTGATAATATTCTTCAGTATGATTCACTTCCTGTACCGCAAGTCATTTCTGATTTATTGTATATATGCAAAGAGGAACTGCGTTGTCAGGTTGAGATAGAATTTGCCGTGAATATGGATGTCCCTCAGGGTAAGCCTGCTCAGTTCAGTATCCTCCAGGTCAGGCCTGTCACCGAATTTTTCTATAACAGGAAGTTTAAATGGGATTTGATTGATATGTCTCATGTTTTAATTTCTTCTGAAAATGCCCTTGGTGCCGGATATATTGAGGGTGTTACAGATATTGTCATTGTCAGGGAGGAAAATTTTGACAGGTTGAAGACAGGGGAAATAGCAGCTGAAATAGGTGAGCTGAACAGGTCGATGGTCGGCAAAGGTCGTTCTTTCATACTTGTAGGTCCGGGAAGATGGGGATCAAGTGATAAAAGTCTTGGTATTCCGGTTACCTGGGATAAGATATCTGAAGTAAAAGTCATTGTGGAATGTGGAATAAAAGAGATGTGTGTTGATCCGAGTCAGGGGACTCACTTCTTTCAAAATATCACTTCCCTTGGCATTGGATATCTGACAATCAATCCATTCAAGAATGAAGGCATTTTCAATAAAACTCTTTTAAATGAAGAAAAGGTCAGTTATGACGGAGTGTATATAAAAAGTTACAGTTTCGATCAATCTCCGACAATTTTTATAGATGGCTCAAATAACAGGGGTATTGTCCTTATTCCCACTCGATAGTTGCAGGTGGTTTTGACGAAATGTCGTAAACTACTCTGTTGACACCCTTGACTTTGTTGATGATGTCGTTTGATACCTTAGCCAGAAACTCATACGGTAGCGGGAACCAGTCTGCAGTCATTCCGTCTGTTGAAGTGACTGCTCTCAGGGCTATTGTATATTCGTAGGTGCGTTCATCTCCCATAACTCCGACACTCTTGACGGGAAGCAGTATTGTGCCGGCCTGCCAAATGGCATCATAGAGATTATCCGCCATTATATTCGGTTCTGCGGCAGCAGGAAGTGAGCATTTGTATTCATGTAGTGAGTCAATAAATATTGCATCTGCCTCGCGAAGAATTGCAAGCTTTTCAGGTGTAACTTCGCCTAATATCCTTATACCCAATGATGGACCCGGGAACGGATGACGTGATACAAGTTCATTTTTTATGCCCATCGCGCGCCCGACTCTGCGAACTTCATCTTTAAATAGGGAACGGAGAGGCTCTACTATTGTCAAATGCATCTTTTCAGGCAGCCCGCCGACATTATGGTGCGATTTGATCTTTGCTGAAGGCCCGTTGACAGATGTGGACTCTATTACATCCGGATATATTGTGCCTTGAGCCAGCATCGTAGCATTTTCCACCTTTTGTGCCTCGGAATTGAAGACATCAATGAATGTTTTGCCTATTGCCTTTCTTTTCTTTTCAGGATCTGTGACTCCATTCAGAGCTGAAAGAAATGCATCGGAGGCGTCGACTCCGGTCACGTTCAGCCCCATATCTTTATATGAAGCCATTACTGAGGAAAACTCATTCTTTCTAAGAAGTCCATTGTCAACAAAGATACAATGCAGGTTATTACCAATGGCCTTGTGCATCAGAACGGCTGCTACTGTAGAATCAACTCCGCCGCTCAGTCCGAGAATCACTCTGCCTGATCCGACTTTTTCCTTTAAATCTTTGACCGTGGTCTCAATGAATGATGCTGCTGTCCAGCTCCCTTCGCAGCCGCAGATGTCTTTGACAAAATTTTTCAGCATCGAAGGACCGAATTTGGAGTGGAAAACTTCAGGGTGGAATTGGACGGCATAAGTCTCTTCGCCTATTATATGAAATGCAGCGTTTCTTACAGTCTCTGTAGATCCTATAATTTCAGCATTTTCCGGCAGTTCAGAGATTGAATCACCGTGTGACATCCAGACCTGTGATACCTCCGGGACATCTTTGAAAAGCGGAGAGCCTTTTTGGATAATTCTCATTTCGGCCCTGCCGTACTCCCTTGTTGATGAATTCTCAACAGCCCCGCCGTAGTGGAAGGCAAGGTACTGCGCCCCGTAACAAACCGCAAGAAGTGGCAGATGTCCTTTTATTCTGCTCAGATCAATCTGAGGGGCATTTGCATCTCTGACCGAAAAAGGGCTTCCCGAAAGGATGACTCCCTTGATGCTTTCGTCAAGAGCCGGCACTTTATTGTAAGGATAAATTTCGCAATAAACATTAAGTTCTCTGACACGGCGTCCGATAAGTTGTGTAAACTGTGATCCGAAATCAAGGATAAGGATTTTTTCCGTCATAAAGGTTCTTTTGGATTGTTATGAATTGCAAAAGTATAGAAAAAATAACCATTTTTTAAGATTTATTTCTAATTTTGCGCTCCTTATGCAAAATATTAGAAACATAGCGATTATAGCCCATGTTGACCATGGTAAAACCACTCTGGTTGACAAGATGATCCAACAATCGAGGATTATTCGCGACTCGGA
>CAZPLM010000155.1:0-5353 GCA_964587275.1 uncultured Muribaculaceae bacterium
AATCATTCCGGCTGCTAACATTTCCCATAAGTAATTAGCTGTGCCATTGACAACTTCCTGTTTGTATATTTCGTCGATATATTCACCGTAAGGCCTCTTGCTTTCTGACTTCTTGATTTCACTCAAGATAGGATCATTGATGTCAACAACAAGTTTGTTTACAACATTTGAATAACTTTCAACAGGCATATTGTAAACTCCTGCAACATTCATATCAATTACGTACATGACAAGAATGCGGTATTTCTGTGACAGCGTTACAGCCTCATTCGCTCTCTCAGGTGAAAGAAGATAGTCAGGCTTTACCATTTGTTCTTTTTCAGTAAGCTTGAATTCGCCATTACGCGATTTGGTCAATATAGGCAAAGCTCCGAGGCATGCAACCTCTGAAGCGAGAGAGTCCATCTTGATCTTGAAATCCTCCTGGAGGTATTGTTCCTTAAGAGATGTCTGTTCACTTTTTGTGGTGGAATCAGTGTTTTTGTTTTGCCTGTTTCCGCAAGAAGAGAGGCATAAAACGCAACTGATGAGAGTAACGAAAATAAATAGTTTCTTCATATTTGAATAGTTTTATATTTACAAGTATATTATGACAAAGATATAAAATGATTTTTTTATATGAAAACTTTATCTTTCATTTCTCAAGTATTTGCCGGGAAAATCTGAAAGAAGCATTAGGGTTAAGATAATACACATAAGAAGCATAATCCCTATGTTAAACCAGAGCGTATCAATTTCAGTATTGCCTATGATTTTCACGCTGCTGTAGAAAGGAGCCCTGCCGTTTTTACTGACTGGATTGAGATAGATATGTCCGGCTTTAGGGATAATACGGTTGTCTATTATGTTGCAAAATTCTTCCGACTTGGAATTCATTACCAGGTCTGAGAGATAAGTGTTGAAATTATCCTTTTTGAGTTTGATAAACGCTTCTTTGCCATTTTGATTTATGTAATCCTGTATTTTCTTGTCAGCCTGTTGGTTATATTTGAAACACAACTGCTGCAGCTTGTATGCAACTTTGTCGAAATAGTCATTAAGAGAGTCGTATGAATAATCGCCTGAATATGGATCAATATCGCTTGCATGTGTAAGTTCAGGGAGACATTTCCTGATTGTCTCAATGTGAGATTCCCATCCTTCAACTCTTGTCTCCTGTTCCTTTCTTGAGATTTCAAGCTGTGATTCAAGCTCATATAGATATATGGCATTGTAGTACTGATAAGTGTATTTGTCCTTATCATCCTCAAACCTGTCTTTTTCATACTTGTTTGAAGTAAATGATGTGACTGAAAGAGCTTCGAATGCCCAGCGTGACGGTATGATCTCTCCGATCAGAGGTACATTTCCTGTTTTGCTGTTTGGGGCCAGGTCGTCAAAATCGACAACAAGTCCGCATAGCAGAATCTGTGGAATGAGCAGTAATGGAATAGTGATATATATTGAAACAATTGAGTTGAGGGACTGTGAAAGCAGCAGTCCTGTCAGATTCGCAAGAAATGCTGATACAAATAAAATTAGCCACCATACTCCAAAGAGGCAGTGTATACCCATTATCAAATTGCCTATTACGACAAAGAGAAATGTCTGTATTAATGACAGACAGGCCATAAATGTTATTTTGGACCATATATAACTGTGATATGACAGCCTCAGAAAACGCTCCCTGCGAAGCAGGGCGCGATCTCTGAATATCTCTTCCGCACTGCCGCTCATCCCTATGAATATGGCGACAATGACAGCCATAAAGAAGTAGGAAACGATGTTTTTATTATCCATTACAGTGTACCCTCCGGGAGGCGAATAACGTGTCAGAACTGAGACAATCACAGCAAGAAGAGGTGCCTCAAGCAGGGAAATGAGCAGATATTGAGTATTAGTGATCTTTGTGCTGAAATTACGCCGCAGGAAGATGAGAAACTGTGAGATAAGGGAAGGCTTTTTCTGTTTTGTCTCCGGAATATCCAGGGTATCGGGATGGGCTGTTTCTTTATTTGAATCAAGATATTTACTGTGCCATTCCTCAGGTGAAACCTTTCTTTCATCCGTCATCTGGCCACTGTCATTCAAGGATTTTTCCTCAATAATATTAAGGATGATCTCAGGATTGACATTGCCGCACTCTGCGCAGGCGCTTACATCGGCATCCGCATATTCAGCCACTCTTTTGAAGTATGTTATTGCCTCAATAGGGTTGCCGTCGTAAATAGGGTAACCCCCCTTGTCGAGGAGCCACAAGTGGTCGAACAGTTTGAAGATATCTGAAGAAGGCTGGTGTATGTTGACAACTATCAGCCGCCCTTTGTATGTCTGTTCCTTAAGCAGGTTCATTACCTTTTCAGAGTCTGCGGATGACAGTCCTGATGTGGGTTCGTCAAGATAGAGGACGGATGGCTCTCTGATCAGTTCCAGGGCTATGTTCAGTCTTTTACGCTGTCCTCCGGATATATATTTGTTTATTGCAGATCCAACTTTCAGATCGCGAGCTGCGTCAAGTCCAAGATCTGTAAGAACATTGACGACACGTCTGTCAATTTCCTCTTCTGAAATTTTGTCGAAGCAGAGTCTGGCTGTATAATAAAGATTTTGATACACAGTAAGCTCTTCTATTAGAAGATCGTCCTGTGGAACAAAACCTATAAGGTCCTTGACTTCAGGAGCCGAAATGTCATATCCATTCAGGGTAATACTTCCGCTGTTGGGTTTCAGATTACCGTTCAGAAGTGACAGGAGCGTTGATTTGCCAACTCCGCTTCCTCCCATAATGGCGACAAGTTCTCCTCCGTGGAGAGTAAACGACATATCGTGAATACCATTTTTGCTCTTTTTGAAACGAAAGTCCATCTTCCTGCCGGCAAGCTCGATTTTGTCTTCAATACGCCTGTCTTCATACATGGCCATTATGTTGCTGAAATAGAGTGGAACGGCATGTCTGCTTTTAAGTACGCCGCTTCTCTGCCATACCAGAAATGATCCCTGAAGTACCGGTATATCGTCCATAAAGACCTCATCTGTGCCGGTATAAGTGAATACAAGTTTGTTGAATTCCTTTATATATAAAGTCTTGACAAATCCGTTAATACCTTCTTCTCTTATGATCTTGACCATTCCCTCACTGGAATCCCCTTTGATGTATTTTTTGAAATCCTCGAACATTGAATCGGGTACGTTGGATATTCCGGCCACTTTTTTATAGAGGTAGATATTGTCGTCTGTAAGAGAATCATTGCCACAGAATTCCATGAATCTGAGAAGCATAAGAGCCTGATCTTCATGAGAGATCTTGTGCTGAATCCTTGAGCAGACATTTTGAATGATATCATCTTTGTCAAGAGATGGATAGTCGTCATAGTAATCACGAAGATCGGAATAGAGTCCGACGTATGATTCCAGACTGCTTACACCGAAGTGGCGTCGTAAATAATTGGCAACTATTTTTTTTGAATTATCCTTGTCAGTACGATTCAGGGCGCCGAACAATGCGAAGAGGTTGAGAAGGCCCGATAGAATTAGATCATTCATAGGAAGTGTTTTTAGTAAGTTTCGTCAAATTTACTAAAATTTGAACATCAATTGATTATTCCACTATTTTTTAATATCTATATTTGTACAAAGAAATAATATTATCATGAGAAGATCTGTTATAATTTTTATTATTGTTTTATTTTCGTATGAGTTTGCGGCAGCGCAAGATATCTCCGGCTATTGGGGAGGTAGGATCTCTTCTGGGGGTCAGGAAATAGAGCTTTTTTTTGATATTAAATCTTCTGATAACAATAGCTATTCTGCAACTATGGATGTCCCTGTCCAGGGTGTAAAGGACTTTCCTGTAGATACCATCCTCTTCGAGAATGCAAAACTCATTTTGGTAGTTAACCCGTTGCAGCTCAAGTATGAGGGAGTTCACGCACTCGGAGTTTTCATTGGCAGGATGAAACAGATGGGTATGACTTGCGACCTTACTCTCTCTAAATCAGAGAAAAAGGAGCTGCAGTACAATCGCCCTCAGGAGCCAAAGGAGCCTTTCCCTTACATGTCTGAGGATGTTGAATTTGTAAATGGAGTAGAGGGTAACAGGCTTGCAGGGACTCTTACAATACCAAAAGATGGCGGTCCTTTTCCGGCAGTGGTGCTTGTCAGCGGCAGTGGTGCTCAGGACAGGAATGAAGAGTTGATGGGACACAAACCATTTCTTGTCCTTTCAGATTATCTGACTCGCAATGGGATAGCAGTACTTAGGTATGATGACAGAGGGGTCGGTGGATCAGAACCATTGAACATCAATGCAAACACATCAGAACTTTCTTATGACGCCGAAGCTGCACTGGAATACTTGAAGGGCAGGAAGGAGATTGATGGCAGTAAAATAGGAATTATGGGGCATAGTGAGGGAGGACCTATTGCGTTTATGGTCGCTGCACGAAATAATAATGTGGCATTTATTATTTCACTTGCTGGACCTGCGATAAGTGGAGGAAAGGTACTTAGTGGACAGCAGCGGGCAATTACTCTTGCTCAGGGAATGCCCGAAGAAGCTGTAAATGCTTTTGTTGAGTTGGGTAAAAAGGTTATAGGGATTATCAGGGCTGCAGACAGTCCGGATTCTATGACTGTTTCTAAAGTTAGGAATGTATATCTGGCTGCAGGAATGCCTGATGGACCGGAACTGAATTCCGCTGTCAGTCAATATACATCACAATGGATGTTTGATTTCATAAGGCTGGATCCTGCAGATTATATTAAGGATGTGACTTGTCCTATAGTGATGCTTAACGGATCGAAAGATTTGCAGGTAATTGCAACTGATAATCTTCCTGCATTTAATAAGATTACAGAAGGTCGGACGAATGTCAGGTCTTTTGAGATTGAAGGGGTTAATCATTTATTCCAGAGATGTACTACCGGAGCACCTTCAGAATATGTCAATATTGAAGAGACAATGAGTCCGGAGGTTCTGGAATTGATTCTTGCTCAGATAGAGGAAATTGTCAAATAATGGATAATACATAAAAATTCAAGTCCCATTTTGGCCGATTTGTGCCCGGCCAAAAATGGGACTTGAGATTTAATATGCTCTCTGATAAAATCAGGGATTTATTTCATTGCCTCTTCAACAGCGACTGCGACAGCTACTGTGGCTCCAACCATAGGGTTGTTGCCCATTCCGATATAGCCCATCATTTCAACGTGAGCTGGGACTGAAGATGAGCCTGCAAACTGAGCGTCAGAGTGCATACGGCCCATGGTGTCGGTCATGCCATAAGATGCTGGTCCGGCAGCCATATTGTCAGGGTGAAGGGTACGGCCTGTACCACCGCCTGATGCTACAGAGAAAAATGGTTTGCCAGCCAAT
>CAZPLM010000156.1:0-5326 GCA_964587275.1 uncultured Muribaculaceae bacterium
CGGAGGTCTCATATTCTGCTTCAGGGATTGCATTTTCCCTGAAGAGCAGACAACTTCTTTTATATTTCAGTTCAGCCTCTCTCAGTTGTGCTTTCTGCTGCATATATTGCGCTTTTGATGAGTTCAAGGCAGCCTGTTCACGTTCTACGGCTGAAATGTAAAGATCCTGTCTGATTGTCAGGATAAGATCTCCTTTTCTGATCTTATCTCCTTCCTCATAATATAGATCGATAATCTCACCTGAAACATCAGGGGAGATGGTAACTTCTACCACTGGACGTATTTTTCCATTTGCCGGAATTGATTCGATAATGGTTTTTAACTGAGGCTTCGCTGTGATTACGGCAAGTCTGTCATCTTTAAAGACACCAATCCATGACAATACTAACGGTATCAGGAGCAGTGTCACTATGATATGCCATATTTTTATCCGGTGCTTTTTCTTTTTCATAGTATTATCATTATAAATAGTTTCCCTTTCTGTAAAATTCAATTATCTTGATCTGAAACAGGTATTGATATTTGCTCCTGTAATATTGTGAAACAGCATTTAACATATTTGTCCGGGCAGTTATGTAATCATTTGCTGTAACTGCACCGTATTCCAGTTTTTTTTCTGTTATTCTTAATAATTCTTCCATCGCTTTCTTTTTCTCTTTAGATGCGATTAATTCTTCATATTGGTTGCAGGCCAAAGTGACGGCATTCTGTATCTCTTTGTACAGCTTTATCTTTTCCATCTCAAAGGCTGTCTCAGAATATTTTAATGATAGTCTGGCATTCCTGGAGTTTGTCACTCTCTGCAAGCCATTTAAGATTGGTATTGAAATAGTAATTGAAACTGACGGGTTGCGGTTATCATAAAATTGAGTATTGAATGTCCCTTCTGCTGCATCGCTGAAATATGTACCGTATCCTGCTGAGAGAGAAATGGTCGGAAAATATTCTCCCTTTGCTATGGCGAGCTGTACCCTTTTGTTTTCCACATCATAAATGCCGCTTTTGATCTGAGGTAATGATAAAGCTTCTCTGAAGAGTTCAATGCAGGAAAAGGAGTAGGGAATGACCGGTTCGCTTTCCATGTCAGGATATTCAACTTCAAATGAATCATCATCATAAAGATCGAGCATTTGCTTAAGTTCAAGTCTATTAAGGGTAATATCATTTTTTGCACTGACCAGATTAGCTTTTTCTGATGCTGCCTGTGCAGATATTTCAAGAAAAGAGCCATACAGGCTGCTGCCTGACTGAACAAGTTTTTCTGCCTTTTCGACCTGGCTTAGGATGCTTTCATAATTAACTGCCGCATTATTATAGATCTCTATTGACAGCAACAGTTGGAGGTATGCTCTTGTAATGTTTGCAGAGATATCATTTTTCAGTTTTTCTATCTGTTCTATTGATATTTGAAGGGTTAGTGAATTGCTTCTTACTGTGTTCCATTTGTTTAGTCCGTCAAATACGACAATTGATGTGCCGATTGACGCGCTTGTGGCCTGAGTCATCCGGTTCTGTATGATGACGAGTTCCTGCATATCAACAGATCTTCCCCAATTGAAGTTATGGTTTACTGATCCGCTTACAGAGGGGAGAAAATCATATTTAGACCGGTTCAATGTATTCCGGTCCTGTTCGGCAATAAGTGTTTTCTGTTTTATTTCAAGATTGTTTTCCATTGCATGACGAATACATCTATCAAGACTCCACTTTTGCTGTGAATAGAGAGAATTTACAACAAAAAAGAGAAGCAACAGGAGAACATATTTGCACTGTTTCATCGTTTTTAATTTTATTTAAAGGCTGCCGAACATAATGCCGGCAGCCGATAAAAAACTAATTGGCATTCTTCTTGAACAGATCGCCAATCCTGTCCAGGTAGTGGCTGAGATATTTTGCTGCCACTCCCAACAAATAACCTATGTAATACAATGCTTCCTGTGCGCCCTTGTCGACACCTCCGACAATCCTGACAGCCTCACTGCTGTTTACAGGCACTAATCCATAAAGATTTCTCATAGTTGTCTCCTCCTAATTAATCATTACCGGTTTGTCCCATCCTTTTTTCAATCCATCAAGCAATGAAGGGATGTAATCTTTAAGAAATTCCCATACAGTCGCAATCTTTCCAATACATTCGGCCCATCCGGAGACTGAAGAGCCTCCGCAGATTCTCAATTCGGAAGAAGATACCATCTCCAGCCCCAAATCTTTCATTTCCTTCTCTTCCATAATTTTTGTTTTAAAATGACCCGCTTATCAATAAGAGGCTAGCAGGTCTTTGCCTCTGAGCGCGCACTCATATCTATTATTTTGTCTGCAATTATAATATTGTCCTTTTTGTGAGTGATCATTATCACAGAGGTGCCGCTGTCCCTCAACTGTCTGATCTTTTGTAAAATATAATACTGGGACTCCCTGTCGAGAGAAGAGGTTGCCTCATCTGTTATCAATATTTTCGGTTCTCTGTAGAGCGCTCTTGCGAGAGCGATCCTTTGTTTTTGACCACCGGAAAGTCTGCATCCGGCAGTACCTGTCATGGTCATAAGGCCGAGCGGCAGCGATTGTATGAATTTCTCCATTCCGATCTCTTTAATGATTCTGACTATTTTCTCTAAATCAGGCTCAGGGTCACCGCAGGAGATGTTTTCAATAAGACTTCCATTTAACAGAATCGATTCCTGCGGGACAATAGATACATACTGTCTCCATTGTTCCATCCTGATTATGTTGATATCTATATCCTTAATAGTGATTACTCCCTTTTGCGGCTTGTATCCTCTCATTATCAGAGAAGCGAGAGAACTCTTACCGCATCCGCTTTCACCTGTTATGGCTGTAATTTGCCCGCTTTTGATCTTCTCGCTGAAACCATCAAGCAAAATACCATTACCCGGATATGAGAATGTCACATCTTTAAACTCAAGGTCATAACATTCGTCAAGAGTGACTTGAAATCCTCCCTCATTTTCCTCTTCTAAAGACATTATTTCGAACAGTCTTTTTGCGGAAATATTCACTTCAGTCATCTCTTTGTTTATGTTAACAAGCTGACTGAGAGGGGAGGAAAAAAATGCAGTCATCGAATAGAATGATATCAGTTCTCCGACACTCAGTTCTCCTCTGAATATGAAAATCGATCCTGAAACAAGCAGAACTATGGTCAGGATTTTTGATATGGCATCAGCGGATGTCGCAAAAATCCCCATATATTTGCCTCCCTTAAAGAGCTTGCCGGCCAGGTCGATATACTGCTTTTCGAGGCGTGCTGCCCAAAATCCTTCCGTACCGAAATATTTGATAGTATTTACTGCAGTTATACTTTCCACTGTCTTTTCTTCGAATGAGGCGGCACTCTCAATAATGTCTCTATTCGCTCTTTTGTTGACCTTATTGGAAAAATAGTAAAGCAATACATAAGCAGGGATAAACATCAGCGTTAATAGAGCAAGTTTCCAATAATAGGTAAACATAAGAGCGAATGAGACACCTAAAGTAAGTACACTTATTATTATTGAGGTTATTCCCTCAATCAGGAATGAACGTATTTTCATTGCATCTCCGATCCGTGAGTTCAACTCTCCGCTTCCTCTGAGCGAGAAAAAACTTACAGGCAGTTTGAACAGATGGTTGAGATACTTAAGTATGAGCCTGCAATCCATAACAATGCCGGCCCTGATGGAAAAAATAAATCTGCAGTAACCGATAAACAGGGCAGAAAAGGCAAGGAATGTCATTATTGTGCCGATTATTGTCAGTCTGGAAAAATCTTTGGAAGGCAGAATGTTGTCAATGATCTGCTGTATGAAAAGCGAGGTGCTTATCCCTATTATCATATAGACAATAGCTCCCGTAATAGCCAGGGAGAGGTCTTTTCTGTTCATAGCCAGCAGTCCGCCGAATCTGCTCACAATACTGACAGTGCTGTCTCCTGTCTTGAAGTCGGCGTCAGGCCGAATCAATATGATGTATCCGCTCCACAACTCTTTCAATTCATTTTCCGTCATCCTGTGTTTTTCCCCGTCAGCAGGATCCATTATTACGAGTTTTTTCTTTTCACTTTTGCAGAAGACCACAAAGTGAAGATCACCGTTCTTTTTTATAAAGTGAAGTATTGAAGGACTATTGATTTTATGCAGAATGGAAACATCTTTGTCTGTGGATTTGAAAGCCCTGGCTGAAAGACAAATTTTACTGCAGGCATCGACAATTCCCTGTATTGTGGTTCCACCTTTGCTCGCTCCGCAGGCATCCCTGATGGCAATCAACGGCATTTTTAGCCCATAGGCTTCAGCAATTGCCGCAATGCACGCTACTGCGCAGTCAGTCATGTCGTGTTGTCTAATCTTCTTCACCGATCTCATCACAATTCCTCCTTATTTATAAAAAGGGAGCGGATCCTACCTTTCACAGCCCTATCTCCTCACTTCAGGCTTTCTCACTTCACAGCCGCCCCCTGTAAAAAAACGATGGCTGTAATAATGCACATTACAAGAGATGCTGCGGAGAGTACAATAAACAGGAGAGACATTAACCTGTTCCTTTTATAAAAGGTCAGATTTCCCTCGATGGTATTCTCAATCTCATCACTTGAAAGTGTGTTTCTATAGCCATTTTTTTTCATTTCTTCCCTTCATTTCTTAAACAAAGTAGAGAAATAAAAATAAGACGGACAGGGCTCTTTAAACAAAAAAGAAGTATTGTTTAAAAGACTGTAATAATTGCTTTTATTGGAAAAGAGTGCGTAAATAGGGGAACAGAGTATTTGCCAATTTCAACAAATAATGATAAAAATTGGATTCGGTGATTTTCTCTGCAGGAATGAATCCGGTAAGGTTATTTATTGAGTCGACAATGTAAATCAGCACGCTTAGCAGCAGGGCGATTTTTACTACGGAGAAGATGATACCAAGGACTCTGTTCAGCCAGCCGAGCATCGTAATCTTGATTATTTTATTGAGCATTGCGCCAAGCAGGTTCAGCAGGATCGCAACTATGAAAAAAATGACAATGAAGGCAATCACTTTAACCCAGAATCCAGACATATCGACAAATTTAAGAATCCATTCTGCAACGATGTTTGTAAATCGTAATGAGAGGATTATGCCGAGGATCAGTACTGCCAGGGAAATGATCTGTTTGATGAATCCGTTTTTTATCCCAAAGTACAGAGCCGGGAGAAAGCAGCAAAGGATGATGATATCAATAATTCCCATAAAAACATTGCGCTTTTTGTATTGTTCAAAATTAGTGAATTATAGTATCTTTGCAAATCGAAGTTACGAAAAGAGTGTAATTTATTGGAAATGAGCGTAGGTTAATTGCTCTT
>CAZPLM010000157.1:0-1514 GCA_964587275.1 uncultured Muribaculaceae bacterium
AAGAATTTGTTAAGCTTGCCCTTGGCGATCTGTTCAACCATTGCCTCAGGTTTGTTTTCTTCACGGAGCTGCTCTCTGTAAATCTCCATTTCCTTGTCAACAACAGTCTGAGGACAATCATCCTTACTTACAGATACAGGACTCATTGCTGTTACCTGCATTGCAATCTCTTTGCCCAACTGTGCAGGCACCTCTTTGTTGAAGCCAACTATAGCTCCAACTTTATTGTTGATATGGATGTATGAGCCTATATACGGAGCTTCGATCTTATCATAAAAAGCGATTACATGCTTTTCACCGCTCTTTCCGGTCTGTTCGGTAATTGCTGCCTCAACAGTAAGACCATTAGCAAGTTTCAATGACTTTACCTCGTCAATGTTTGCAGGGAAAGCATCAATCACAGCATCAGCAATCGAATTTGCCAAAGCCTTGAAATCGGCATTTCCTGCGACAAAGTCAGTCTCGCAGCCAAGGCTTACAAGAATAGCTTTATTGCCTTTAACTCTTGCAAGTACTGCACCTTCTGAAGTCTCGCGATCTGCACGCTTTGCAGCCACCAATTTACCTTTTTCACGTATGATTTCCTGTGCCCTGTCGTAGTCGCCTTCTGCTTCTACAAGAGCTTTTTTGCAGTCCATCATTCCCGCACCTGTCATTTTGCGCAATTTTGCGACATCAGCTGCTTTAATTTCCATAATAAATCCTTTTTTAAAAATTATTAATAAAATTATTCAGCCTTGGCTGGCTCTTCTTTTTCTGCTGGCTCGGCAGGCTTTTCCTCAACAGGCTTATCATCAGCATTTGCTAAAGGTTTGCGAGGGCGTACTTTCTTTACACCAGGTTCTTTACCTGTCTTTTCATCCTTCTCGGGAGCTGCATCTTTTTCTTTCTCCTTTTCCATTTTCCTCTCTTCAAGGCCTTCTGAAACAGCACTGCAGAGGGTACTAAGAACAAGAGAAATAGATTTTGCAACATCATCATTTGCCGGAATCACATAATCAATGTTAGTAGGGTCGCAACATGTATCAACCATAGCGATTACGGGAATGTTCAAGCGATTAGCTTCTCTAACGGCATTGACCTCTTTCTGAACGTCAACAACGAAAAGAGCGGAAGGAAGGCGGTTCAGATCTGCAATAGAACCGAGGTTCTTCTCAAGTTTAGCCCTTTGACGGGTAACTTGAAGACGCTCACGTTTTGCAAGTGTTTCAAACGTACCGTCTGAAATCATCTTGTCGATGGTATTCATCTTTTTTACTGCCTTACGGATAGTAGGGAAATTGGTGAGCATTCCGCCCGGCCATCTCTCTGTAACGTATGGCATATTTACAGCGCTGGCATTCTCTGCCACAATATCTTTAGCTTGTTTCTTCGTAGCCACAAAAAGTATCTTGCGGCCGGCACGTGCCAGCTGCTTCATTACATTTGCAGCTTCATCTATTTTTACAACAGTCTTATGCAGGTCGATAATATGAATTCCATTTTTCTCCATGAAAATGTATGGAGCCATTTTA
>CAZPLM010000157.1:1524-5253 GCA_964587275.1 uncultured Muribaculaceae bacterium
TAGGATTCCATTTTCTCTTTTGGTGACCAAAATGAACACCTGCATCAAGTAAGTCTTGGAAATTAGTTCTAGACATTTTAATTATTTTTAATTTTTGTTTTTATCCCCGCAGGGGGACCTCTTTATTTCAATTTCAAGAGTAGCGGCCTGGCCGGTCTCCTGAATTTTCCGCAGTCGGACAAATTGCAGGCAGTCATTATTTATTGAATCCCGCCATTTTGATATCCGAACTGTGCATTTAATAATACGTAAATATTAACGTTTGCTGAATTGGAAGCGTTTACGTGCACCAGGGCGACCAGGTTTCTTTCTCTCAACAGAACGTGAATCTCTTGTAAGAAATCCGTTTGTCTTGAGAGCGTGACGATAAGCCTCTGCATCAACTTTGCAAAGAGCGCGAGCTATTGCAAGGCGGAGAGCTTCTGCCTGACCCTTTATACCACCGCCAATAAGGTTAGCCTTAATGTCGAAGTTTGCAAGGGTACCTGTTGTTTCCAAAGGCTGCCTTACGATAAATCTTAGAGTTTCCTCTTTGAAGTACTCTTCAAGAGGGTGCTCATTGATCGTAATATTACCTTTACCTGTGTTTACATAAACGCGAGCAATTGCTGATTTACGTCTTCCAAGGGCGTTAATTACTTCCATGCTCTGTTTAAATTTCTGTTAAAGTGATTTGTTTAGGATTCTGTGCTGCATGAGGATGTTCATTACCTTCATAAACATAAAGGTTGCGGAACTGCTCTGCGCCCAGACGTGTCTTAGGTAGCATACCTTTAATAGCATGCTCAATGATGGCCAACGGTTTGCGGGCCATCAGCTCCTTAGGAGTAGCATAACGTTGTCCTCCCGGATAACCGGTATGACGAACATACTGCTTGTCTGTCATCTTATTTCCAGTCAGGCGAATCTTGGTTGCATTGATAATGATGACATTATCACCGCAGTCAGAATTCGGAGTGAAATTAGGTTTGTTCTTGCCGCGAAGCATAAGAGCAACCCTGGAAGCAAGACGCCCAAGGACTTGATCGGTAGCATCAATTACAACCCACTCTTTCGAGGAGTTCTGCTTGTTGACCGATAGTGTCTTGTAACTCTGTGTGTCCACTGTCTTGATTTTTAAGTTAATACAAATTTTAGTTGCGATCCCTAAAATATTTAGGGGTGCAAAGATAGTGAATTTATTTAAAGTGACAAAATATGTGAAATATCATACCACTCTTTATTTATCTCGTTGCGACGGCTGCACGCTTCAGAAAATCTTGTGTATGAAGGTCTATTGTTGATCATTCCTATCATAATGCCTGATTCACCCTCTATCAACGCCTTGACCGATTCAAATCCGAGAACGCTTGCCAGAACTCTGTCCTTGCAACTTGGAGAACCGCCACGTTGAATATGTCCCAGCGTGGTTACCCTTGTTTCATAATTCGGGACCTGAGCCTTTACCTTTGCAGCTATCTCCACAGCTCCGCCTTCTTTATCGCCCTCGGCGACAATCACGATACCTGACGTTTTGTTTTGACGTCTCTCTCCTATCAGATACTGACATAACTTGTCAATGTTCGTAGGATATTCGGGGAGCAACACCGCTTCAGCGCCGGAGGCAATAGCAGTGTTGAGCGCTATGAAGCCTGCTTCCCTTCCCATTACCTCGACAAAAAACACAAGATTATGAGAATCGGCAGTATCGCGTAATTTATCTACAGCTGAAACGGCAGTATTGATAGCGGTATCAAAACCGATAGTAAAGTCCGTTCCGTAAATATCATTGTCTATAGTCCCGGGAATACCGACAATGGGAAATTTATGTTCTTTACACAGAAGATCAGCTCCTCTGAATGACCCGTCACCTCCGATAACAACAAGGGCGTCTATACCGGCCTCCTTCATATTATCAACAGCCTGTTTACGCACCTCCGGTTCTTTAAAGCTCGGAAGGCGTGAAGATTTCAGAATGGTCCCGCCTTGTGAAATGATTTTAGAAACAGAATGCGACTGCATCGGTATGAACTGTTTTTCAATCAATCCAGTGTAACCTCTCATTACACCCATTACCTCCAGTTTAAAAAAGATAGATGAACGCACGACTGAACGGATTGCAGCATTCATCCCCGGAGAATCTCCTCCTGAGGTCAGGACTGCCAACTTTTTAATTCTTGTATTTTCCATTTTTATCTCTTTTGACAGAAAACAAAAGTAATGTTTTTTCTATTTAAATTAATCATACTATTTTTGTGACATCATCAAAATAAGCCGATCAGATAATGAAAATAGCAAATATAGACCTTGGGGAAAAGCCACTGTTCCTGGCTCCTATGGAAAATGTTACAGATATCTCCTTCAGATATATTTGCAAACTTTTCGGAGCAGATATGATGTACACTGAATTTGTCTCTTCAGACGGCCTGATCAGAGATGCCGGCAAGACCGTGGCAAAACTCAAAATATTTGATTATGAACGTCCTATAGGCATTCAGATATATGGAAATATTCCTGAAGCGATGGTCGAAGCCGCTCAGATCGCTGAAGCAGCAAAACCTGACCTGATAGATATAAATTTCGGCTGCCCTGTGAATAAAATTGCGCGGCGCGGAGCAGGATCCGGAATGATGAGATACCCTGACAAAATGATTGATATCACAAGACAGGTGGTCAATGCAGTCAAGTTGCCTGTAACGGTAAAGACACGCCTCGGATGGGATGAAGACTCGAAAATAATTGTTGATCTTGCTGAGAAACTGCAGGATACCGGTATTGCAGCATTGACTGTCCATGGCAGGACAAGATGCCAGATGTACAAAGGAAATGCCGATTGGACATTAATCGGAGAAATAAAGAATAATCCCAGAATGGTAATACCAATCATCGGAAACGGAGATATAACGACCCCGGAAGAGGCCGCAAACGCATTTGAAAAATATAATGTCGACGGGGTTATGATCGGCCGGGCCAGCTTCGGCCACCCATGGATCTTTAAAGAAATGCGGCATTATTTAAATACCGGGAAGTTGATGCCGGAAATGACTGTTGCAGAAAAAGTTGACCTGGCCAAGAAACATCTTGCAAAGTCTGTGGAGGTCAAGGGAGACAGGGTTGGAATTCTTGAAATGCGCCGCCACCTCTCCTGTTATTTTAAATGCTTGAATTATTTTAAAGAAACAAGGCTAAAATTAGTAACTTTGACCGATTTGGATGAAATCTATTCAACTCTGGACTATATAAAAGAAACTTGGGGATAATTTAATTGTATGTCAGCATTTGTAAATAAAGTATTGCTGTTTCCTTATTTTCTGACACTCAGGA
This sequence comes from uncultured Muribaculaceae bacterium, assembly GCA_964587275.1. Taxonomy (GTDB): domain Bacteria; phylum Bacteroidota; class Bacteroidia; order Bacteroidales; family UBA932; genus CAZPLM01. The sequence continues at coordinate 4,828 of CAZPLM010000157.1, forward strand.
TCAGAAACAAATTGTATGACAATGGTATCATCCACTCATTCAGGTTCGACATTCCAATAATATCAATAGGCAATGTCACAGTTGGCGGTACCGGAAAGACTCCTCATATTGAAATGTTCATCCGTGAATATATCAAGACAAAACGCGTGGCTGTTATATCGAGAGGATATGGCAGAAAAGGAAGAGGCTCCCATACTGTCTCCATTTACGACAAGGCGTCTCAGGTCGGAGATGAGCCGCTCCAGATCAAAAGAAAATTTCCGACAGTCACAGTAGTTGTAGACTCCAACCGCAAAAGAGCTATTGAACAGCTTTGTTCTCTTTCTGTAGAGGAAAAGCCTGAAATTATCCTGCTTGATGACGCAATGCAATACAGAAAGGTAATCCCATCCCGCCTCATCACCCTCATCAGCTATGACAGACCTG
>CAZPLM010000158.1:0-3847 GCA_964587275.1 uncultured Muribaculaceae bacterium
AGGTTATGTGGCTGCAATACGCGCGGCTCAGCTTGGCTTTAATACTGCAGTTGTGGAAAGAAGTGAACTTGGCGGTATCTGTCTTAACTGGGGGTGTATTCCTACCAAGGCACTGCTCAAAAGTGTGCAAGCTTACCATTATGCCAATAGTGGTGAGGAATATGGCTTCCATGCAGAGGGAGTAACTGCTGATTTGGAGAAGATGGTCACAAGAAGCAGAGGCGTTTCCGAGACCATGAATAAGGGTATTGAATATCTTTTCAAGAAAAACGGAATCAATCTTATAAAAGGCTATGCAACTCTCCTTTCCGACAAAAAGGTTTCCGTATCAGGAGGCGAGGGCGAGGCTACTTTGTATGAGGCTGATCATATAATAATTGCGACAGGTGCAAGGCCTGTTTCACTTCCGTTTGCTCCGGTTGACGGGAAGAAGATCATCTGTTACAGACAGGCTCTGACTCCGGAAAAATTGCCAAAGAGTCTTGCAGTTATCGGTTCAGGTGCGATTGGAAGCGAATTTGCATTTTTTTACCGTACCCTTGGAGTTGAAGTTACTCTAATAGAGTTTATGGACAGAGTGCTTCCTGTTGAGGATGATGATGTTTGCGCACAGATGAGCAGGTCTATGAGAAAGAACGGTATTAAAGTCATGGTCTCTTCTCAGGTCAAAAGCGTTGATATTTCAGGTGATATCTGCAAATTGATTGTAGGTACTAAAAAAGGTGATGTAGAGGTTGAGGCTGAGGTTGTTCTTTCTGCAGTCGGCGTTGTTCCGAACACCGATTCACTTGGACTTGACAAGATTGGAATAGAGACAGTAAAAGGTAAAATTCCTGTAGATACTTATTTCAAGACATCTGTTGAAGGTATTTATGCTATCGGAGATGTCATAGCAACACCGGCTCTTGCTCACGTTGCTTCAGCAGAGGGGATTTGTTGCGTTGAAAATATTGCAGGCCTTAATCCTGCACCGTTGAGGTATGATCATATTCCAGGCTGTACGTTTGTCTCTCCTGAAGTGGCATCTGCAGGTATGACAGAAAGAGCGGCTCAGGCGAAAGGTATTGAGTATAAAGTCGGTAAGTTTCCATACACGGCTTCAGGCAAGGCTACTGCCGCAGGAGAGAGAGAGGGTTTTGTGAAACTGATATCAGATGCCGCAAGTGATGAGATATTGGGTGTACATCTCGTAGGATCCAATGTTTCGGAGATGATAGGTGGAATGGTGGCTGCTATGGACAGAGGTATGAAGGCTTCAGAACTCATGAAGTCAATATTTCCGCATCCAACCATGAGCGAGGCTATCATGGAAGCTGCTGCCGCTATCCATTCAGAAGCGATTCATATTTAATTATTAATATATAACATTATGGTCATGAGTGATAAAAATCAGAATTTGACTACTCCTTCTTCCACGACGCATGTCAACGAAATCACACGTCTTTCTATCGGTTCGGAAATCAAACAGGGAATTCTTATTTCCCCCAATGACATAAGAATAGATGGAAAATTTGAAGGTCAGATCAAGACAAAAGGCAAAGTTGTGATTGGTGAACAGGCTTTCATCAAAGGGGATATCATTTGTCAAAATGCTGATATCTGGGGGAAGGTTGACGGAACTCTTATCGTTGGTGACGTTCTTACCCTTATGAATACCGCAGAGGTAAACGGTACCATCAAATCGATCAAATTAAGTGTCGAGAAGAGTGCTAAATTCAACGGTACCTGTAAGATCATTTCTCAGGATGAATTTAACAAAGTTGCAGGAGAGACAGCCAAAAGAGTTGATGAGTCTAAGGATGAGATGGAAAAGCCCGTTGATGCGAGCGGCGGCAACAGCAAATAATAACTGAGTAAATTTTTTGTACTGATACATACAAGACGGTTTTTCACAACTGTCCTGTATGTTTTTTTGAGTTAATTAACGGATCCTCTTTTTGATGTCGTAGTGATTTCTTTCACTGCTTGTCCTTGATATCAGCTCTCCGATAAATCCGGTGAGAAAGAGTTGTATGCCTATCAGAACGGCAACCAGTGCGAGATAGAAGAGGGGTTGATCTGTAACCGGTCTGAAATAAACCAGATGGGCCTGGCTGACAAGTTTGTCTATTATCAACCAGATTGTAATGACAAATCCGACAAAAAAGGTCAATGTCCCCATTACTCCGAAAAAGTGCATCGGTTTTTTCCCAAATGTCTGAAGAAACCAGATTGAGAGCAGGTCAAGAAATCCATTCATAAATCTTTCCATTCCGAACTTGCTTTTGCCGTATTTTCTCTGTTGGTGATGGACCACCTTTTCTCCGATTTTTGTAAAACCTGCATTTTTCGCCAGATATGGAATGAAACGGTGCATTTCACCATACACCTCAATGGTCTTTATGACATCTTTTTTATAGGCTTTAAGCCCGCAATTCATATCATGAAGTTTCAGACCTGTAACCTTGCGAGCTGTCGCATTATAAATTTTAGAAGGAATATTCTTTGTCAGTACTCCATCATAACGTTTCTTTTTCCAGCCAGATACGAGATCATAACCATCTTCGTTGATCATCTTCATCATATCAGGTATTTCTTCAGGACTGTCTTGCAGATCGGCATCCATCGTCACTACAATATCTCCCTCTGCCGCCTCAAAACCGCAAAATAGAGCAGCTGACTTGCCGTAGTTTCGCCTGAACGAAATACCTCTTATCTCAGGATTGGTCTCGGCAAGAGTTTCTATTACTTTCCATGAAGAATCACTGCTTCCGTCGTTGATAAAGATTATCTCATATTCAAGATTGTATTTATTGAGGGAATTGTGAATCCAGTTGACAAGTTCGCCGAGCGACTCTTCTTCATTGAAGAGAGGTATGAGTATAGAAAGATCCATTATAAGTCCTCCTCGTTTTGAGTGCCGTTATTCTGGAAAATATCCTTTTTTCTTTCAAGTGAAGAAGAAATAATGGCCGAAGCGATGATTCCTATGATAATATCTTTTATCATAGATGAAATAAATAACCATTGAGCGTAGTTATCCTGCATTTTAAGCAGCATATCAATCTGTGCATCATCCGTAATTACTTGTGAGATAGAGTCAATCATTAAAGAGAGGCTTTCCTTGATACTTGGGAAAAACCACAGATATCCCGCCGTATCGAATATAGCGCAAATTAGCGATGAGAAAAGGCAGGTTATGACACCAAATCCAAAGGCTTTTTGTCCTGTACGTCCGTTGAACTCCTTCATGAATCTGAAAAGAAGATATATTGAACAGGCGATCTGAACAAACCAGAAAATAACATTTATGAATGTAAGGGTTTTGCCAAAAAAATAAGGGAGCTGGGCTATTGTCGTTGCAGCAAGAGTTACAAGTGAGAGCAAAAGGCCCTTTGTGGCAGCAGTGCTCCATTTATAATTTGTATTGTATTCTGCGCCGTCGATTTTACCGGTGTCTTGCATTTTTACTCTTTTTAATATTGCAAAGATATGAAATAAAATCTTACCTTTGTAAGTTGAAACGAAAATTACAGAATAATGATTAAGATTACATTTCCAGACGGTAGTGTCAAGGAGTTTGAAAAGGGGACAAGTTCTTATCAGATAGCAGAGAGCATTAGTCCGCGACTTGCAGCGGAAGTATTAGCTGCAAAGGTAAATGATGCGGTTGTTGATCTCGATAAACCGATCGATGAGGACTCTTCAATAAAACTTCTTAAATGGGAAGACGACGACGCCAAAAAAGTATTTTGGCATTCTTCATCACACCTTATGGCTGAAGCCCTTGAGGAACTCTATCCAGGTATCAAGTTCGGAATAGGACCTGCGATTGAAACCGGTTTTTATTACGATGTGGATCTCGGGG
>CAZPLM010000158.1:3857-5167 GCA_964587275.1 uncultured Muribaculaceae bacterium
GAGAGACAGATTGTTGAGGCTGACCTCAAAAAAGTAGAAGATAAGATGCTTGAATTTGCCCGCCAGGGACAGCATTTTTCAAGAAGAAATGTCACGAAGGCAGAGGCTTTGAAGACTTATGAAGAGAAGGGAGATCAATATAAATGTGAATTGATTAGAGATTTGCAGGATGGTACAATATCATTCTATTCAAACGGAGCCTTTACTGATTTGTGCCGTGGGCCGCATTTGCGCGATACATCTGTTATCAAAGCTGTGAAGCTCACCTCTATTGCGGGAGCATACTGGAGAGGTAATGAAAAGAACAAAATGCTTACGAGAATATATGGCGTTACATTCCCTAAAAAATCAATGCTTGACGAATATCTTGTTATGCTTGAAGAGGCAAAGAAGAGAGATCACCGCAAGCTTGGCAAGGAGATGGAGCTTTTTGCATTCTCGACAAGGGTCGGACAGGGTCTTCCATTGTGGCTCCCAAGAGGTGCCGCTTTGCGCGACAGACTTGAGCAGTTCTTGAGAAAAGTACAGAAATCTTATGGTTATTTGCCTGTCATTACACCGCATATCGGACAGAAAGAGCTTTATGTGACATCAGGACACTATGCAAAATACGGCAAGGACTCATTCCAGCCTATTCATACTCCTCAGGAGGGTGAAGAATTTCTGCTTAAGCCGATGAACTGTCCTCACCACTGCGAGATATACAGGACAAAACCGCGTTCATACAAGGATCTTCCTTTGCGCTATGCTGAGTTCGGAACAGTTTACCGTTATGAACAGAGCGGCGAGTTGCACGGTCTTACCCGTGTTCGCGGATTCACACAGGATGATGCGCATATTTTCTGCCGTCCTGATCAGTTGAAAGATGAGTTCTGCAAGGTTATTGATATTGTGCTTTACATTTTCAAAACGCTTAAGTTTGATAAATTCACGGCTCAGATATCACTCAGAGATCCTAATGACAAGAATAAGTATATCGGAAGCGATGAAAACTGGCACAAGGCAGAGCAGGCGATAATAGAAGCTGCTGATGAAAAGGGCCTTCCTACTACTGTTGAGCTTGGCGAAGCTGCATTTTACGGTCCGAAACTTGACTTTATGGTTAAAGATGCCATTGGACGCAACTGGCAGCTCGGGACCATCCAGGTCGATTACAACCTGCCGGAGCGCTTCGAACTTGAATATGTCGGGAATGATAATAAGAAGCATCGTCCGGTTATGATTCACAGAGCCCCGTTCGGTTCAATGGAAAGATTCGTGGCAGTTCTTCTTGAACATACTGCCGGAAAACTCCCTTTGTGGCTTACTCC
>CAZPLM010000159.1:0-4889 GCA_964587275.1 uncultured Muribaculaceae bacterium
AAGAGATTGCATCTTTTGCCTCTCTTGTATTGCATTCTGCAGACGTTGAAAGCATATCGGCATATCGCTTGTTGACTCTCAATTCCGGGACAGAGAACTTTGGCATAGTCATAACAGGCTCACCATCTTTCAGTTCCAGAAGAAAATCAGGGACAACCTGTTGCGCCTGATCATCATAAGAATCATCTATCTGACCCCCTGGCCTGGGATTTAACTTTACTATCTCGTCTATCGACTCCTTGAGCTGATCTTCGGTAATACAGGTTTTGCTGATAATCTTGGAATAATGTTTTTTGGTAAATTCTTCAAAAAAGTCAGTCAGAATCAACTTCGCCGATTTTTGTGCAGGTGAACTTTCGAGTGAATCGATCTGAAGCAACAGACATTCTCTCAAGTCTCTTGCCCCTACGCCTGCAGGTTCGAAATCCTGAATAATCTTAAGAACATCTTCAAGTTCCTTGACATCAGTTTCGATGTTCAGTCTGAAGGCAATATCATCTACCAGTGAATCGAGATATCTTCTCAGATAGCCGTCATCATCAAGCATACCTATCAAAAACAGGGCAAGTTGTCGTTTTCTCGAATCCAGCCGGCAATAACCTAACTGTGTCACGAGACTTTGATGAAAACTCTCTTTTACAGAAAATGTATTATACTGTGGTTTTGAGTCCTTGCTTTGATTGTTGACATACAACTTATAGGAAGGAGTAGGATCATCAGTGCCATATTCACTCAACGACACATTCTTGACCAGTCCATCTTCCTGTGGAGTATCATCTACCACCTCATCCAACACAGGATTTTCTTCAAGCTCCTTCTGTATCTTCTGCTCCAATTCCATTGTAGGCAATTCAAGCAACTTGATTGTCTGAATCTGAAGAGGAGACAATCGTTGCACCTGTTTTTGCTGGAGTCCTTGTTTTAACATATAACAAAGATACAATTTTTATTTAACTTCGCATATATTTAGATGTAAAAATAATGGCCGAAAAAACCTCGCTACACATTGATTTAGAAAAAGTTATTGCCACCAAAAGCCCTTCCTTAGCAAAACGCGTTCCAAAGTTTATTATCAGATATCTGAACAGGATAATACACACGGACGAGATCAATGAGATTCTTAAACTTTATGGGGATACTGAAGGTGTGGATTTTGCCGAAAATGTACTCAAATATCTAAACATTTCTTATAATGTACACGGTGCTGAAAAACTTATCGATGACGGCCGCTATATCTTCGCATCTAACCATCCGCTTGGAGGACTTGACGGAATGATACTTATAACATATATTGGAAGGAGATACCCTGATATAAAGTTTGTGGTAAACGACCTGCTCATGAATATCACTCCTCTAAAACCGGTATTCATCCCTGTAAACAAGCATGGTGCCCAGGCAAAGAACTATGCAATTGAGATAAATGAAGCATACGACTCCGATGCTCAGATACTGTATTTTCCTGCCGGACTCTGTTCCAGACTTATAAAAGGAAAAGTCACAGACACTCAATGGAAGCCTAATTTTCTTAAAAAAGCTATTTCATCAAAAAGAGATATTGTTCCCCTGTTTTTCTCAGGAAAAAATTCAAAACTCTTTTACAGACTTGCAAAAATCCGTAAATTCCTCGGAATAAAATTCAACATTGAAATGTTGTACCTGCCGAATGAGATGTTCAAGCAAAAAAACAGTACATTTGACATATTTTTTGGCGATCCCATACCGACAGAAGCATTTACAAAAGAGAAAAGTATGTCGCAATGGGTCACTTTGATCAGAGAAAAAGCATATGGAACCAATAATTGAACCGGTAGATAAAAAACTCCTGGCTAGAGAGTTGACTGCTCAGAAATTCATCCGTAACTCCGAACGCTGCGGCAATCTGTTATTTGAAGTAACTGCCGAGAATTCACCGAATGTAATGAGAGAAATTGGCCGTCTTCGTGAAATATCGTTTCGCGAATCCGGAGGAGGAACAGGGAAATCTATTGATATAGATGAGTTTGATACTGATAAAAAAAGGCCTTATAAACAATTGATTGTTTTTGATCCGGATAACTCAGAAATTATTGGAGGATACCGCTATCTGGATTGTGCCGGAGGAATTGATCCTAAAAAAATGGCCACAAGCGAATTATTTTCTTTCTCAGATGATTTTATAAACAACTATCTCCCCTATACCATTGAACTTGGAAGGTCGTTTGTACAGCCGATGTACCAGGCAAACAACCTGAAAAGAAAGGGAATATTTGCCCTTGACAACTTGTGGGACGGGCTTGGAGCACTGACTGTCAAATACGAGAATCACAAATATTTTTTCGGCAAGGCCACCATGTATCCTTCTTATAACTTCCGCGCAAGGAACCTGCTGCTCAACTTCCTGAATATCTATTTTCAAGATACAGAAAATCTTGTTACTCCAATTGAGCCTCTTGACTATGATTTCCTCAACCCGTATTATCGTGATTTTTTCAAAGGTTTGAGCTATAAAGAAGCATATAAAATACTCTCAAAAGAGGTGCGTAAATCAGGTGAATCGATTCCTCCTCTGATCAACTCCTACATGAATCTTTCTCCAAATATGAAAATATTCGGTACCTCAATTAATAAAGGATTCGGTGATGTTGAAGAAACAGGCCTTCTGGTTACGATAAAAGACATATATCCTGAGAAGATAGACCGCCATATCACACCTCTCAAGGTTATTCTGGCAAAGATCAGAAATAGCAGCAAATGGTGGAAGGAAAGGTTATAATCTCCTGTTAAAGTTGCGGATAATTGATTTTTTCCCTCACAATGAAGACTGAGGAATATTTGTATCTTATTGTTTCCAAAAACTTTTTGGCATCCATTTTTGTCCTGAAGTCACCGACCGTTACCTTGAAATATGGATTCTCATACTCTCTGTATACTCCTATTGCAGGGTAATCTTCCCTGAATTGCGACATTATTGCCGCTGAACGGGATCTTGCATTTTGCTTATTATCGAAAAAGATCCTTACTCTATATCCGTTTATTGTTTTTCCGGAATTTGAAATGATATGCCTGTGCATACCTGAAACAATTGAAGAGGATTGGTTTATCACAACCACACCGCTTCCGGAAGGGCCTGATCTCTTGACAAGAGAAAAAATATCAACCCCTGACAGCGATGAATCAATTGCCGGCAAAACGATAGTATCCTGTGCTTTAACAGCAACAGCCAACCACATAAACATAAGGGCAACAATAATTTTTCTCATAATAAAAACTTACCGATTAATTTTTTTAACAATTTCAGTCAACTTTGAAACAGGTACATCCTTATCCTTAATTTTTCTGGAAAGAATACCGCTCCTGACAACCATACTGTAATCCACTGTCATATTTTTATTGGAAAAAGACTCAAGGGAAAAGCCCTTCATCGAGGCCAAAGATAAGGGATTGACAATTACTACACTTAAATTAAGTGGAATGGTATCAGAATATTTGGAAGGAATGACAGCGATATTGTCTCCGGAAGATATGGAAGCAAACTTTTTCCTGTTCGCGGCAAACACTTCAGCATTAACTTTCTTTACGGCAAATTTCTTACCCGTAGGATTATCGACAAGCGCCTTCAGAGACACATCAACTAAAACATGGCCATCCACATAAGAAAGATTTCCGATCTTGTCAACATCGATATTTTTAATTTCAAGTTTCCTGTATTCAGAACAGCTGCATAAAAGACCCACACAGCACAGCAAAAGCAATAATTTCCTCATTTTCATTTTTTATAATGCGGCTAATCACCTGCAAAGATATAAAAAAACTTATCTTTGTACCGATATAGCTCAGATAACAATATGCAAAATAACAATTATCATTCCGTCCGACCCATTACAGATAAAAACCGCCCTCAGGTTTATATTGAGACTTATGGATGTCAGATGAATGTCAATGACAGTGAAGTGGTTCTCTCAATCCTCCAAAATTCCGGCTATGCGTTATGCGAAAAAATCGAGGATGCGGACCTTATACTCATAAACACCTGCTCAATCAGAGATAATGCAGAACAGAGGGTCCTGGGCAGGCTGGATGTTTTCCGACTTGAGAAAAAAAGCAGAAAGGGTCTTATTGTCGGAATAATCGGGTGTATGGCTGAACGGTTAAAAGAACAGCTTCTCCAGAATTCAGCAGTGGACATAGTTGCCGGACCTGACTCATACAGAGATCTTCCACGTCTTATCGCAAGTGTTTGTGCCGATGGCAAGCAGATCAACACAATACTTTCAGCTGAAGAGACATACGCAGATATTTCTCCTGTAAGAATGGATAAAAATGGAGTATCCGCCTATATTTCAATCATGAGAGGATGCAATAATGTATGTTCTTATTGTATTGTGCCTTATGTCAGAGGTGCGGAAAGAAGCAGAAACCCTGAAAGCATTGTCCATGAAGCAAAAGAGCTTTTTGAAAATGGATATAAAGAAATTAATCTTCTCGGCCAGAATGTGGATTCATACCTTTGGGTTGATAAGGACAATCCTACTAAAATCACCGATTTTGCAAGGCTTCTCGAACTTGTAGCGCTGATTGACCCTCATTTGCGTGTGCGGTTCTCCACATCTCACCCTAAAGATATGGGAAATGGGGTTCTCTACACAATGGCGATGTACCAGAACATTTGCAAGCACATTCACCTGCCCGTACAATCCGGCAGCAATACAATGCTTGAGAAAATGAACCGAAAATATACCCGTGAAGGATATCTGGAAAGGATAGCGAAAATTCGTGAAATCATACCTGACTGTGCTATTACAACCGATGTTATCACAGGCTTTTGCGGAGAGACGGAAGAGGATCATCAGGCTACCCTCTCTCTATTTAGGGAGGTCCGTTTCGACTGGGCATTTATGTTCCAGTACTCT
>CAZPLM010000159.1:4899-5117 GCA_964587275.1 uncultured Muribaculaceae bacterium
GTTCCTCCTGAAGTTAAGACAACACGCATAAATGAGATCATCGCCCTTCAAAACGAGCTTTCGCTTGAAAGTAATCAGAAATCGACAGGCAAAGTATTTGAAATCCTGATTGAGGGTACGTCAAAAAGATCTCAAGATGAGATGATGGGAAGAACTTCACAAAATAAAGCCTGCATCTTTAAAGCCGGAAATCACAAGCCGGGTGATTATGTATATGT
>CAZPLM010000160.1:0-5093 GCA_964587275.1 uncultured Muribaculaceae bacterium
CATTATACAGAGTATTAGCAGCTAATGCAGAACCAGAAGCAGGTAAAGAAGTTGTTTTTGATGCCGAGATCTATATTGGAGATCTAGAGCCGGACGATATCGGTGTGGAATTTGTCGTTGCAGAACAGAATAAAAAGGGCGAGTACAAGATAAAAGATACTTATGAATTTGAGGTTGTAAGTTTCAAGGATGGAGTTGTCACTTATCGCTCAAAGATAGCTCCGGAGATTTCAGGAGTTTATCAAATATCTGCAAGGCTATATGCGAAAAACAAGAATTTACCTCACCGTCAAGATTTTGAATTAGTAAAATGGTTGTAGCCGCCACAGGTTTTTTTGACGGTGTCCATTTGGGACATCGCAAGGTCCTTGAGCAGTTGTGTCTTATTGCACAGGCTGAAGGGAAGAAGAGCGCTGTCATTACATTTTGGCCTCACCCGAGGACAGTATTGCAGCAGGATGCTTTTTCACTGAGGCTGTTGACATCTTTAGATGAGAAAAAGAAGTTGCTTCTCTCAATGGGGATCGATGAGGTATATGTCATAAATTTTTCAAAAGAGTTCAGTTCGCTCTCAACTGCCGAATTTATTAAGGAGTACCTTGTCGGTAAGTATGATGTCTCGACACTGATTATCGGGTATGACCACAGGTTGGGACATACTTCAGAAAGCAAATCGGATGATATAATTGATATTGCTTCCAGACTTGGAGTGAAGGCTGTAAGAGTAGGTGAGTATCGTCCGTCTGAGAATGAAAAGCCCGTCAGTTCGACATCCATTCGCAATGCGTTGATTAATGGTGAAATAAGGCAGGCAAATGAGATGTTGGGATACTCATACGGCCTTTACGGAGTCGTGGTGGTAGGGAGCAGACTTGGGAGAAAATTCGGTTTTCCTACGGCCAATCTTCAATTGTATGAGCCGTTGAAGCTGGTTCCACAAATAGGCGTATATGCTGTTTGGGTCGAAGTAAACGGGAAAACCTATAAGGGCGTATGCAATATCGGGATCAGGCCAACTATCGGTGACGGAAGAGGAATGACGATTGAAACCCATATTCTCGATTTCAACGAAGATATTTACGGACTTAATCTGAAGATCGAGTTTATTGACAGGATAAGAGATGAGGTCAAATTTGATTCTACACTCTCTTTGCGCAGGCAACTTGCTCTTGATAAACAGAGAGCGGATGATATTTTAAATATGCCCGTTCCTCATTCGTTAAGATAATTGACTATATTTGTAGAAAAAAGGATATGGATTATCTGCTTATTCTTATAGTTTTGGCCTCTATTATTGTTCCGTTATTTACCAAGAAGAAGGAGGAGAAGGCTAAAACTGCGTTTCCGCGCATTGATTTGGATTTTCCGAATATGGCTGCCTGTATGAATGAACCTGAGGCAGGTGAGAAGGAAATGCAGGCTGCTGGGAAGAGAGAGACGGAGAAGGTGGAAGACGGCAGAATACAACATAAGTCCGATCCTGCATTTGAAATAGTTAATAAGGCAGAAAAGAATGAAGAATCCGAATCGGATATTGATCCGGTCAAAATGATTGTCTATTCGGAAATCTTAAAGCCCAAGTTTGATGAATATTAGGTTTTATTTTTAAATTTTTCTACCTTTGCAAGAGTGAGAAATAAAAGGGTCCCTGCAAAAAGGGATTCTTTTTAATTTTTATAATATGTCTAAAATACATTATATTACACAGAAAGGTCTGGACGATCTGCAGGAAGAGTTAAAGCAACTTGAGGCCCAGCGTCCAATTATTTCAAAAGCTATTGGAGAAGCGAGGGATAAGGGAGATATCTCTGAAAATGCCGAATATGATGCAGCCAGAGAGGCACAGGGTCTTCTTGAGCTTAAGATATCCAAATTGCAGGATCTGATAGCCAATGCAAGAATAATAGACGAATCCAAAATAAATACGGATTCTGTCCAGATGTTGAACAAGGTCAAGATCAAAAATCTGGCCAATAATTCAATAGCTGAATACACCCTTGTGGGAGAAAGTGAGGCGAATTTCAAAGAGGGAAAACTTGCCGCCGCAACTCCTATCGGAAAAGCTTTGATGGGGAAGAAAAAGGGAGATATTGTAGAGGTGCAGGTTCCATCCGGCATTGTAAAATTTGAAATTCTTGATATCTCAATCTGATATGGCAACAATTTTCACAAAAATCATTAAAGGTGAAATCCCCTCATACAAGGTAGCGGAAGACGATAACTGCTATGCATTTCTCGACATCAATCCTTTGGCCAAAGGGCATACTCTTGTTGTCCCAAAGGTGGAAGAGGATTATATTTTCAAACTTGATGATAAGGCGTATTCCAACTTGTGTCTCTTTGCAAAAAAGGTGGCTTTAGCACTTGAAAAAGCTGTTCCATGCAAAAGGATCGGAGTGGCAGTTCTTGGAATGGAAGTCCCTCATGCTCACATACATCTTGTACCGCTTCAAAGCGAGGCCGATCTTGATTTCAGGAAAACGAAGTTGAAGCTCGACGATGAGGAATTTAGGAAAATAGCAGCCAGGATCAATGATGAATTCAATAATCTCTAAACCATATTGAGAATTAACCTTATGAAAAAATATTTTATCATTCTCTTTGCCGTGTTGATAACCGCTTCCTGCGGTAAAAGCGCAAAGATAGATGCTGCAATTGAAGGTGTTGGTGATGCCGAGGTTGTATTGCAAAAGTTGAATTACAACAAACTGGTTCCGATTGATACAATCAAATCAGATGCTGACGGACATTTTTCATACAAAGTGAAATTGCAGAATGAGTCCCCGGCATTTTACTATCTCTTCTATAACAATAATAAAATCGCAGGGATGATACTTCTCCCAGGTGATAAAGTTACAATCAAAGCTGATACTCTTGGCCTTTATGAGATAGAGGGATCTGTTGAGTCAGCAAATCTGAAAAAGGTGGATGATCAGCTTGCAGCTGATATAAACAAGATGGAAAAGCTCTCTGTTGAGGCGCTTTCAATTGGCAGTGAGGACCAGGAGGGGCTGAAAAACATCAACAGGCAGATGAGCAGGGTCTATATTGATCATAAGAGAAGTGTCTTGAGGCAGATAATGGAGAATCCACACTCCATCACCTCTGCAACAGTCCTGTTTCAGAAATTCAATGATGAACTTCCTGTTTTCGGAGAGGTGAATGATGTTATACTTTTCAAAAATGTGTATGACTCTCTGCAGCCTGTATACCCGAGTTCGGAATATCTTGTTGCATTAAAAGATGAAATTGCAAGAAGAGAGAATATTTTCAATCTTCAGACAAAAATAGGCGATGCTCAGTCAATCAATTTTCCTGAGATTAAAATGCCTGACATCAATGGTCAGGAGCAGTCTTTGTCCGCATATAATGGCAAAGTAATCATCCTATCATTCTGGAGCGCTTCTCAAAATCTGCACAAGATGTTTAACAACGACCTGGCACTCATTTATGACAAATACCATTCTCACGGGCTTGAGATCTATCAGGTTTCACTTGATGTGGATAAACCTGCCTGGGCATCGACAGTCAAATCTCAAAAGACACCGTGGTGCGCTGTAAATGATGGTCTCGGATCATCATCACCTGCCGTTGCCGCATATAATCTTGAAAAGATACCAGCTCTCTTTGTAATCGGCAAAAGCGGGAATATTGTAGCCAAGGACGTTTTTTCAGTTGATGAACTTGAAAAAATAATCAAGAAGGAGCTATAATATCAAGAGTATTACAGAAGGCGTTTTTTGCTTATTCCGGCAACAAACTCTTTCAGATAGAAGGGTTCAAAGTATGCAACATCTTTGAACTCTTTTTTTTGCATTGATTCAAATGCCGGGATCGCCATATAAGAGGATAGAGGATAGCAGGAAATAAATGAGGCATTCCTGTTGTTGATGATGCTTTTGAACTTTTCAACACCGTTGCCGATGAAAAGGACAGAACCGTTGTCGAGATACTCACTGAATGAGTTTTCATCCAGAATAACAGGCGTTGCTTCGCTTTGAGGCTTTCCTTCTCCATTGAAAACAGCAGAGTAAACCTCCATCCTGCGTGCATCTATCATTGGAATGATTGTTTCTGCCTTACCGATGCCCTGCATTGCAAGAATCTGTAGAGTCCCGACACTTAGAAGCGGAATTCCTGCTCCGAAGCAGAGACCCTTTGCAGTTGAAACTCCTACCCTTAGGCCGGTGTAAGACCCCGGACCTTCGCTGACGGCTACAGCTGAACAGTCTGAAATGGATAATCCAGTCTTTTCAGTCACTTCTTTAATAAATGGAGCAAGAAGGGCAGCATGGCGCTTGGGTTCGGTGATTACTTTTTCTGCAATAATCTCAGTACCTCTAGAAAGAGCGACAGAACATGCTTCTGTGGCAGTCTCAATTAAAAGGATGACAGGTTTTTGAGATAGTGTATCGGGTTTCATTTCAGTTAGTGTTTTCTTTATTTCGGGAGACAGTCACTCCATTATCAAGTGTTTCATTTATTGCAGAATAAGGCCCGGTTACCACATCGTCATTCTCGTCTATTCCTGAGAGGATTTCTATTGAATTGATATCCTGAATGCCGGCTTTTACCTCTCTTGCTTCAATCCTGTTGTTCTTGTCCACAACCCAGACGATCAGTTTTCCTTCTTTTGCAATGACACATTGCAAAGGTAATGCAAGAATTCTTTCTTTCTTCTCTGTAATGATAGAAATTGATGCCGACATTCCTGGCCTGAACGGTATCTGACTATTATTTGTCAGATCCGAACAGGAGTTTTGAAGAATTGCCGCCTTCACACCGTAATTCGTTACCTGTGAAGATGAAAGCAATTCTTCACTGGCAGAGTTTGAAATATGTGTGATAACTCCTTTAAATACACGGTCCGGATACGCATCAACTTCGATTCTTGCAGTATCATTTTGTCGTATTCTTATAATATCGTTTTCATTTACATTTACAACAACCTCCATTTTGCTGAAATCAGCGATTCTAAGCATTTCGGTGCCTGCCATTTGACTTGTGCCTACCACTCTTTCTCCTTTTTCAACATTTATTTTAGAAATAATTCCGTCAATCGGAGAATAAACGGATGTTTTTTTTAAATTATC
>CAZPLM010000161.1:0-5064 GCA_964587275.1 uncultured Muribaculaceae bacterium
ATTAATAACGCTGAGGGCTTTATCCATTGTCTCTGATGTGATGGTTTTTGAATTATACATATCCGTAGAAAAGAAGTAATTAAATTCTTCAGATAATGCATCTACCAGAATCCGGTTTATCACCTCTTTGCCATATCTTGAATCAAAGTCAGCTTTATTGTCTATGATGTAATTGAATACTACAGGGTTTCTTAACTGGATCGCTCTATTTAGGTAAAGAATATTTTTTCTGTTCAGTTTACCATATTGATCAATATATTTCCAATAGTCGTTAAAGATCTCCCCTGTATAATCCGCCATTCTGACCTTTGCCATCATATCTATATATCTGTATGCAAACTCAATATTTCCCGTCTCCTTCAGATTATTAAGCAATGCCTCCGGATTATTGTCCGGATTCATGACTGTCTTTACAATTTCGAGAAACGGCTTTACCTCATTCTTTCCAATTATTCTCCCTGATTCAACTCCATCGCTGTTCAGAAGAAGAAAAGTAGGAAATGCTTTAACCCCATATTGTGCTTTAAGTGCGGGGCCTTCGCCATTTTCCATATCGATTTTTATACATACAAACTTTTCATTCATGAAATCTCCCGCTTCTTTAGTAGGAAATACGTTTTCCGACATCCACTTACATGGACCGCACCATGAGGTATAACAATCCACAAAGAGCATTTTGTCGGTTTTTTGGGCTTTTTTCATTGCCTTGTCGAAAGTGCCCGTTTCCCATTTTACCCCAACCTGAGCAGACAGACTGACGGAAAAAACTACAGTAAACAGTAATAATAATAATTTTTTCATTGCTGATAATTGTCTATAAATCAAATGTTCTGTTCCACGAAGCTGTATTCTCTGTTAAACCCCACTGTGGATTCCTTTTAATAACATCGTTAGCAATTGGAATAACAAAATAATCGGAATCTATATTTTGAGTAAAGGTTTTACCTTTTATGGTATGAGAAATGGCACTTTGACTCCATGGTTTTCCTGTGTCATTAGTGTATCTCTTCAGATCTGCAAATCTCTTGTGCGAACTTACAGGAAGTTCTCTTCTGCGTTCGTTTGCAATCTCTGTAAGAATGTTATCCGCACCTGAAATATTTAAGTCAGGAGTACCTGTTTTATGTCTGAATTTTCTTAAATAATTAAGATCCGCCAATGCCTCTGTCGTTTTCCCTGTTCTCGCATAGCCCTCTGCTCTCATAAGCAATAATTCGGGATAGGTAAAACCTGATGATAAAATAGACTTGTACTGATAATTTTGGATTCTCCTTCCATCATTGTAAGCAACTCCGCCAAGTGTTCCTTTGTAGCCGTCATACTCAAAGAAAAAATACTCTCTTCTGAGGTCTGTGTTTTCATCAAACAGGCTTAAAAAGTTTTCTGACGGATAGCACAATCCTACTAATCCAATATATTTGTATAGACACATCTCGTTCATATTTGCATCAGTAAGAGCAACATTTCCCTGAGAGGTGTTAATTGAACTGCGATATCTTGCATCAGGTTCAGTGGCAACCTTTGAATCTGCCCAGGAGAATTTGTTCATATCATAAAATAGATTGTCCATACCTCCCTTTTGTTCTGCAGCCATTGAAAGAGCCTTATTTGCATAAAACGCTACGCTGTCGTAGTTGGCAGTGAACAAGTGATAATAAGACAGAAATGCGTATGTCTGAATTTTGCCGAATCTGGCCACTCCTGTTACAACATCAGGTACATTCTTTAGTACTGAATGAATATCGTTGGAAACGGTCTTATAGATCTCATCCATTGTGGAAAGGTCTTCCATTGAGGCAAGGACCTGACTGGTTTTTCTGTAAGGAAGCACCTTTGCAGAGTTATCTCCGTTGGGTTTATAAACAGGACCATAAAGCAGAGATGCCGTAAAATAGGACCACGCTCTGCCTACAGTTGCCTGGGCTATTGTTGCATGTGCCTCAGCAGCCGTATCTGGAGTTCTGACATCATTTACACCATCTATGCAACAGTTATATGTTTGAGCAACGGCATAATATGCAGCCCACATCGGATCCTGATTCAGCGGATTGGCATAAGGCGTTCTGAAGATAAATGCATTATGCCCGGATATGTATGAATCATTTGTATTAAATGTTATATGATTATCGGAAACCTGAATATTATCTGTCAGCATAACATAATTGGCTGAATTCCTAAATCCGCTCCCAAGTGTTCCATAACCGTTCATCAAGTTATCGTATGAGGTAATATCGCCTTTCTGTACTATTAATTTGCCGGCAGGCTGGACATCAAGAAATTTGGAACAGGAAGTACTTAATGCCGCCGTCAATATTATAAAGAATATTATATTTTTTTTCATTTTAGTAAAGTTGATTATAAATTAATTTGAAGCCCGAAGAAAAATTCAGGTCTGAGTTGTAGTGAGGTATAGCCCTGATTTATCATTCCACCATAACCACCTGATGTGCTGTATTCTGCAGTTTCAGGGTCAATATCTACTCCCTTAGCTGCGATATAAAACAGGTTTCTTGCCTGAAAATAGACCTTGCAGCTTGTCAGGCCGGCTTTTTTAACAAAATTTGTGGGTAAGTTATAGCCAAGTGTCAAATCTCTGAGTTTAATAAAACTTGCGTTTCCCATAAGAACATCTGTAAATGGATAGTAGAAAGATTCCCAGCCGTTTGGATTTAGGACAGGATATATTGTTGTCTCTTCGTCTCCTGCTTTTCTCCATCTCTGTGCTACGTGCCTGTTATTATAATTTGAGCCGGCAAATGCATCTTTTCTAAATTTGTGGCCAAATTTGCCAATAAACATGAATGATGCTTCAAAATTCTTATATCTGAAAGAGTTTGTCCAGCTTGCCTCCCATGTCGGTTTGGCGTGTCCCTGATAAACACAATCAGACCCTTTTAATTTATCGTTTGTTACCAATTCATCATTACTATTATAATAAAGTACATTTCCCTTTTCATTTAGTTTTCCAAAACGCAGGCCCCAGAAACCATCCATAGGATAGCCCTCTACCATTTGAGTGGCTGTTGTATAACTTGAAGGATAATTTCTTGTAACCCTGTAATAATCCACATTACTGCTATTATGGCTTACAATTATTTGGGAATTATATTTGAAATTCCCCCGGTTGACCACATCTCCAGATAGCGTTAATTCAATACCATTATTAGTTACGCCACCAATATTTTGTGGAAGAGTAGATGTGCCTCTTGTATAATCTATCTGTTCACTTACAATCAGATCAACGCTCTTTTTATGATAATAATCGAATGCGACATTTATTCTGCTGTTGAACATTGAGAAGTCGAAGCCTAAATCCATAATATCTGTTTTTTCCCATCTGAGCTGGTCATTAGGATAAGAATTCACGCTATACGCTATTCCACTTGTTTCATTTAGATAACTGCCGACAGAAAGTACCAGATAAGGGGTATAATTAAGTGAGATATTACCATTCACACCGTATGAGGCTCTGAGGTTAAACCTGTTGAATACATCTTTCAATGCAGAGAAATAATTTTCTTCTGCCATTTTATAAGTACCTCCGACAGACCATGTCGGTTTGTATCTGTATTTAGGATCGGTGCCGAAAAAGTTCGTAAGATCCAATCTAACGGAGCCTGTCAATATAAATTTACTGTTGTATTCGTAAGAAGCATTACCATACCATGATACAAATCTGTTATCGCGTACCGCATAGTTATTGCCATAAGAAACGGTTCCAAGATTTGCAGGCGCTGAACCAAATAGCATGCTTCCTTTCATATTATTGGTGTTCTTATTATAATTATAAACAGAGAAACTGTTGTTATATGTTGCTGACACAGGATCATATCCCAAACGGGTTGGCAGATATGTATAGTCATAAGTATCCTTGCTGATTTCACTTCCGATAATCGCACTGACTCTGTGTTTTTCACCGTTAAAATTTTGTTTATAATTTATCTGTCCTCTAAGTACCCATGACATTATTTCTCCATCTGTCTGGTCAATTTTTCCACCATCCGGAATATAGTGCGTGGTAAAGGTTTTGGCATCTGTACCATCATTGTATGCGGTTCTCATCACAAAGGAATCAGCATCATAAACTGTCTGAGATTTGGATGAACCTTTTACCCATGAACCTCCCACACTTGCAGAAAGAAAATCACAAAAGGTCAAATTAATATCTCCTCCCAATCGGGCCTGGAAATTATCAGTGAAGGTTTTTGCCTTATCCAGGTCTGTCTCCGGATGATATGATACATCTTTCATCCCATTATATGTCTGATATGTCTGCAGTCTGCGCTGGCCAACCGGTGTCCATGGAATCGGGGTACCGGAATCGTCGTACATATTTGTGTATGGAAGTATTCTTGATGATGAGCTGAAAGAAGTAAATGAAGAATATTGTTCAACTGTTGTGTTTGATTCTGTATAGTTCACATTAGCAAATGCTCTGACAGAAATCCATTTTTTAGGTTTCCATGTATTGCTTATGTCGAATGTAAACCGGGAATTGTCATTATAATTTAAATTTCCGTACTCTTTACTATATCTGAGAGCAGTATTTAGCTGATTGGTTTCAGTATTGCTAGAGAGAGAAATGCTGTGCTGCTGTGACTGTTTAGGCCGTATAAGATATTTTTCAATCTCCTTTAAGGCATCATTCTGTCTAAGTTGAGCGATTTGAGCCTCTGCATCACTTGCTGAAATCAGCCCCTTGTCCTTTGCCATTAGAAGATATGCATAATCTGAAATCCTTGAATAATAGTTATATGAACTATATGAAGAGTTAGGATTCTGATTATATATATCAAGTTCAGCATCCATATAGTCTGCTGTATTTGCAAGATTCAATTTACTCAAATCAGGCTTCATTGAGACCTGATATGTTCCTTTATATCCTATGTTAAAATTCCCTTTCTTTGCTGATTTAGTGGTAATTACGATAACGCCGTTTGATGCTCTTGCTCCATAAATAGAGGCGGCAACCGCATCTTTAAGAATTGTAATATTCTCTATATTATCAGGGTTTACACTCTCTATGCCGACTCCATTGCCTATGAGCGGATAACCATCTACAAC
>CAZPLM010000162.1:0-5038 GCA_964587275.1 uncultured Muribaculaceae bacterium
ATGACAGCGATAAGTAACTGATATGCACTATAGAAATGCAGTTCGGATTCGGCTATCGGCATATTCTGCGAGAACCAGTCCAATATATGACGGTATTTGTCTTTCATTATAAGTTTTTTTTTATCATCTGCATATCCGCTATTTCGACCGGCCTTATCATTCTTCACCAAATGTCCTGCACTCATTATTTTCACATACAAGAACTTTTGCCGGATACTGTTCGATTATCTGTTTGTTGTGGGTGACCATCAGGATCGCAGTCCCCTTATCTTTATTAATTTCAAGAAGAAGATCCATAATACCCGAAGCAGTATCCGAATCAAGATTGCCTGTCGGCTCGTCCGCAAGAATGACTTTGGGATCATTCAGCAATGCTCTGGCAATAGCAATACGCTGCTGTTCTCCACCGGATAGCTGATGAGGCATTTTATGCGCTTTTGTTGACATTTTTACATCTGCAAGAACCTCTGAGATACGGTCATTTATTTTTTGTCTGTCCTTCCATCCCGTTGATTTAAGTACAAATTTGAGATTATCTTCTACACTTCTGTCCATAAGAAGCTGAAAATCCTGAAATACTACCCCCAGTTCGCGTCTGAGGAATGGAATTTGCTTCTGTTTTAATGAAGACAGGTCGAAATTGAGGACTTTGGCGGTGCCATTGCTGATTTTGTTCTCGCCAATGATTGTGCGTATGATAGAGGTTTTTCCACTGCCTACTTTCCCTGTCAGGTAGATAAATTCGCCTTTGTTTATAGTAAGTGAGAGATTTTCAATTACAAGGTTGTCGCCATTGTTTATGTCGGCTGCCGAAAATTCAATAAGAGGCTGGTTTTCTTCCATGGTAGTGAGTATTATGTTTCAATAGAAAACAAATTTAAAAAAATAGTTTATTTTTGCATAACCTAAGTGTGCCTGAAATGAAATTTAGAGCTGCATTATTATCACTTTTATTAATTCTGACTGCCGGTAATACACTTTACGCGGCTGATGAAAATTTTACTAAGCTAAGAGAGCGGTATGAGACGGCAAAAAAGCTTTATGAAAGTAAAATGTACGTTGCATCGGAAAGAGAGTTCGATGAACTGTCAGGCTGCATTATAGACAAGACATCAGCTTTCAATGCTCGTGTAGAAGCCGGAAAGACACTTTGCGCGATTGCATTGAGACGCGCTGATATGGAAGGAATGGTGATGAATTTCGAAAAAGCATTTCCTCACGACCCGCAAGTTTCAATAATTAAGTTCAAGCTTGCCGAGGTGATGTTTGACAATTCCGATTATGAGACGGCTCTCTCTCTATTTGAACAGATACGGGAAAGGTCGATATTTAAAGCTCAGCGTATCGAGTATCGTTTCAAGAAAGCTTATTGCTATATGCGAATGGGTAAATATGAAGATGCATTAAAAGGTTTTATAGACGTATCCTCATCGCAGGTTTCTTCATATACTTATCCGTCTATCTATTACACCGCTTATGTCTATTATATACAGAAAGAATTTAAAAAAGCTTTTCCTCTCTTTGAAAAATCAAAGCAGGATACAAGATTTGTAACTCTTTCATCGTATTATGCCATTGAGTGCCGATTCATGACTAAAAATTATGATTATGTCGTCAGTCAGGCCCCGGCATTATATGAAAGTCTTGGCCAGGATCTACAGAAAAACCTTGCAAGAATGTTGTCAGAGTCTTATTTTGCAATGAATGATAATTCGGAAGCGAAGAAATATCTCGACTTGTATGTGGCATCGGGCGGCAGTCTTTCAAGAAAGGACAATTATCTCGCAGGGGTTGTATCATATTCGCTCGGCTCTTATGAAGAGGCGCTTAATTCATTCAGTGATGTAGTCGGCAATACTGATACTCTTGGGCAGAGTTCTTATTACTATTCCGCCAACAGTTATCTCAAGTCAAGAAATAAAATTGCCGCACTTAAGGCATTCAAGATGGCGGCTGACTGTGACTTCGACAAGGTGATAAAAGAAGATGCGATGTTCAACTACGCCAAGTTGTCATTCGATGTGAATTCCGACATTTCTCAATTCGAGAATTATGTGAATATGTATCCTAAAAGCGGTAAGGATGAAGTAATCAATACCTATATGTCTGCGGCATTCCTTGCTAAAAAAGATTATGTTGCTGCAATTGAGATAATTAATAGAATAAAGAATCCGAGTCGCGAGGTTTCCGCCAATTTGCAGAAAGCTGCACTGGCCAGGGCTATTCAAATTATAGATGATGGTGGCTTCAGGACCGCAATGCCGTATTTACAAATGTCTCTCAATAATAATTATAATCAGCGTGTAGGGTTTATCGCCTCATACTGGCTTGCTGAATGTAATTATAGAAATGATAATTTCAGCGAGGCATTAAGGATAAATAATGAGCTGATATCGAATTCGGATTTCAGGATGACAGGCGAGTATCCGATGGCGATTTTCACAAATGCCTACTCATTTTTCAAGTCAGGTAATTTCGCGGAAGCGATAAAGTGGTTCAATACTTATTCCAAATATGACACAAAAAATGTCAAGAATCATAAAGATGCGTTATTGCGTATCGCTGACTCGTATTTTATGCTCGGAAGTTATGAGGAAGCCGCTTCAGCTTACGAAAATGTCACAACTAAGTACGGGACAAGCAATGATTTATATGCCGAATATCAGTGTGCTCTTTCTTACGGTCTTACAGGTAATGATTTAAAGAAAATATCAATATTGAAGGATGCTGTTGATGGAGGTTCATCTGCTCTTCTTTATCCTCAGGTGCTGTATGAACTTGGCCGGACCTATGTTCAAAGAGGAAGCAATACAAAAGCGTCGGAATGTTTTAATGATCTGCTGAATCGCAATGACAGCACATTCTATTCAAAGGCGTTGCTCGAATTGGCTCTGATAAATGCCAACCTCGGTGAATATGACAGGGCATTGAAATATTATGAGAGAATAATAAGGGAGACACCGATGTCTGAATGTGTTCAGGATGCTGTTGCAGGTGTCGAAAGCATCTATGAAATTAAAAATAAACCAGAGGAATTTCTTGCATTCCTCGATAAGGTGGGGATGTCAAATGTCAAGACTGCCGGCGAAAAGGAGCAGATGCTTTTTAACTCTTCGGAACAAATATATCTATCAGGCAATTACCCGGCTGCAATGAATTCCCTGCAGTCATTCCTTTCGCGGTACCCTAATGGGGTGAAGAGCGCGCAGGCTTATTTCTATCTGGCGGAATCATTGAAAGCGACAGGACGTAACGAAGCGGCCGCTGATGCATATTATCAGGTGATGAAGAGAGGAGAAGGTGATTTTGCTGAGGCAGCTACATTGAATTATGCAAGGATATCATATAAACTCGGTCATTATAATCAGGCTGCAGATGCCTATGAATCGCTCTCATATATTTCAAAAAATGAGAATAACAAACAGGAGGCCTGTTCGGGAATGATGATGTCTTATTACAAGATTAGAAAGTATGATAAGGCTATCAATGAGGCTCAGCGAGTACTTAATATGAACAATGTTCCCGATGATGTTTCCAGAAAGGCCAAATATGTTGAGGCAAAGTCATACAGGGTGACCGGATACAGGGATCTTGCAAAACCTCTTTTTGTAGAACTTTCTGCAAATACCCTGGACGAAATAGGCGGGGAGAGTACTTATATTCTGATCCAGGACCTTTATGATGCAGGTGATTTTGAGGAGATTGAAAAGAAGGTTTATGAATTTTCCGATTCCGAGACTCCTCAAGTTTACTGGCTTGCCAAATGTTTTATCGTTTTGGGCGATACGTTTGCAGATCAGGAAAAATGGAAACAGGCAAGAGCTACTTTTGAAAGTATAAAGAAGGGGTATCAGCCTGTAAATAATAGTGATGATGTGCCTCAGCAGGTGGAAATAAGATTGAATAAATTAAAATCAATGGGCAAGTGATGAAAATGAGATATGCTTTATTAACAGTCGCGGCATTGCTTTTTGCATCAGGATACCAGTCTTATGCTCAAATTGATCCTACTGTCGAAGTGAGCCGGGATTATGAGGTTAAATTGACTGAAATCAGGAAGCCGATAGCAAAACCGTCTATTCCGGATTCTCTTATGAAATTTGATGTTTCATTTGATTACTCGATTTTTGACAGACCATACAGGGATTTGT
This sequence comes from uncultured Muribaculaceae bacterium, assembly GCA_964587275.1. Lineage (GTDB taxonomy): Bacteria > Bacteroidota > Bacteroidia > Bacteroidales > UBA932 > CAZPLM01. The sequence goes on from CAZPLM010000162.1 coordinate 4,152, forward strand.
ACGAATTTTCCCCTTATATGCCTGCAAATATTGGCAGGACGACTTCAATCAAATATCCTTTCATTTCAGCAATTGTCGGATATAATTATCCTTCAATTCCGACAGTAGAGCTTCATACTCAATTTGTATCGAAGGAAAAATTCAATTTGGGCGTTTATGGAACGCATAACTCATATAAGGGAGATGCTTTTAATCCCTATGCTGATTATACAAGAAGGTTGTTTTCCAATAGTGTCGGTGTCAACTCAAAACTGGCATGGAATACCGGAGAGGTAAATCTGTCCGTTGATTACAGTATGAGTGATGCGCGGGAAAGCAGTAAGGTGGAATCACTTAATGATACAATTAATAATAATTCAGATGTTCTGACACTCGATTTTAATTTTAAATCGGCATATAAAGAGGAGAGCAGTCTTTATTATGATTTCGATTTTGTATATAAGCATGCAGCGAAGCATCAGTTTTCAAATCTTGGAGAATCTTTCGCCGGTCTTGCCTGTGTCGATTCCACTTTTAAGGAGGACGCATTTTCAGTTGACGGAAAAATAGGGACCACGTTTGATGTACACCGTATTTATTTGAATATTCATACAAAGAACAGCTGGTATGGCGGGAATAATGATTACTATCTCGGGGTTGTGGAGTTTGCTCCTATGTATGAGTACCAGAAAGGACGCGTGGATGCCCGCATGGGTGTTAAATTCGGAAACAGATATGGACTGGAAGAAAGTACAAATATTTTTCCCGAAGTTGACGCAAAGGTAGAGATAGTCAAAAATGCCTTATGGGCGCATCTTATTGTGACCGGTGGAAATGATATTATTGCGATGTCCGATGTTTTGCCTGTAGTTCCATGGTTTTGCCCCGGCCCGGTGAAGACAGGAGCT
>CAZPLM010000163.1:0-4951 GCA_964587275.1 uncultured Muribaculaceae bacterium
ATATTCCGGCAGAGTTACAAGAATATCCATCTCTTCGGTGTTATTATTCTCTGCTGAACCTGTTTCAGCATCAAGCCGTCTCATTTCCTCTTCGTTTTCACAAAAGTCTTTTATGCTGTTGAACAGTTCTTCAATATTTGAAATTTTGGCTTCAGCCTCAGTAGTGTTTTCATTTTTAAATGAAGCAGGAAGGCCGCTGGCACTCCCTATCTGCATGGCAAGAGTGTAGGCATCCGTATCATTTATTTTCTGATTAAACTCCTCTGTCATTTTGGCAAATGCAAGTATTCTGTTGATGGCGGCTGCTTTAAGGCCACCCTCAGAAAGCTTTGCTTCATCAAGGAAAATAGCATCGTGAAGCGACAGGCCATTTTCGCGTGCAATCCGTGACAGGCGTGAGAGAGATGTATCCCCAATACCACGAGCAGGTGAATTTATAGCTCTGCGAAAGGCTTCATCATCCTTCGGATTGATTGCAAGTCGGAAATATGCAAGCATATCTTTAACCTCGGCTCTGTCATAGAATGAGAAGCCAGCATAGATTTTATAAGGCAGGTTCTTCTTTCTCAATGCTTCCTCAATAGCTCTGGACTGTGCGTTTGTCCTGTATAAAATAGCAAAGCAGTCGTATGAGGCTTTATCTTTATATATCCTGTCTGAAATGGAATTGGCAATCTGATATCCTTCTTCCTGTTCGGTGTAGGCATTTATCACATCGATCATCTCTCCTTTGTCTGCTTTTGAAAAACACTCTTTTTTCAGCCTGTTTTCATTTTTGCAGATAAGACTGTTAGCCGCATTAACAATGGTTTGTGTGGATCTGTAATTTTGTTCGAGACGAAAAATAACAGCTTCGGGATAGTCTTTTTGAAAATTCAGGATATTCTCGACTCTGGCACCACGAAAGCCGTAAATACTCTGGGAGTCGTCACCAACCACGCAAATATTACGGTGTTTGGCCGCCATCTTTTTCAGGATCAGATACTGTGCATAGTTAGTGTCTTGATACTCATCTACGAAAATATAATTGAACCTGTCCTGCAATTCATTGAGGGCATCTTTAAAGTCACGGAGCAGGATATTGGTATTCAGTAGAATATCATCAAAATCCATTGCCCCGGCAGTCTTGCATTTTTTAGTGTACAGATCATAGATGTCGCATATCATCCCTTTTCTGGAGGCATGATCCTGAGCGACAATCTCCGAATTGTTACGATACGCCGCGCAGGTGATAAGATTATTCTTTGCGAAAGAGATTCTTGATTGAATCTCATTAGGCCTGTATATCTTCTCATCAAGATTCAACTCTTTAATGCACTGCCTTATAGCACTTTTAGAGTCTGATTGATCGTAAATGGTGAACTGTTCGGGGTAGCCGATCAGTTGTGAATAGTTTCTTAAGAACCTTATGAATATTGAGTGGAATGTTCCCATCCAAATCCACCGTGCATTTTTTTCCCCTACAAGAGCGGAAATTCTTCCCTTCATCTCACTTGCCGCCTTTTTAGTAAAAGTCAGTGCAAGAATTCTACTCGGAGTGCATCCCCTGTCTATAGCATTCGCGATTCTGCATGTCAGTACTTTTGTCTTTCCTGAACCTGCCCCTGCTATGATGAGAGAAGCCCCTTCAGTTTGGCTTACCGCCTCATGCTGAGCGCTATTCAGCCCCTCAAAAATTATATCTTCCTCTTTGCCCATAATGTCACAAATTTAAGCTCTAAAAATGCCAAAACAAAACACTTATTCTTCTTTTTTATCCCTATATTTGCACCTCGATTCTAAATGATTTATTATAAACTTAATAGTGTAATGTCAGAACACATCAGATTGAAAAAAGGACTCGATATTCCTATAAGGGGCGAGGCTGTTCAAAAGATAACAAAGACAATCGTGCCGGACATTATTGCGGTTAAACCGACTGATTTTCGCGGATTGATACCGAAATTAGAGGTTAAGGAGGGGGACAGGGTTAAAGCCGGTTCTGCTCTTTTCTGTGATAAGATGCGGCCTGAAATACATTTTTGTTCACCTTGCAGTGGTATTGTTGAGTCCATCGTGCGCGGAGAAAAGCGCAAACTCCTTGAGGTCAGGGTTAAAGCTGATTCCAATACTGAGTACATCCAGTTCGATTCTGTTAAAATCGGACAAATGGGGAAGGAGCAGGTTACACAATTGCTTCTTGAAAGAGGCCTATGGCCTTGTATTAAACAGCGCCCATACGGTATTGTTGCAAATCCGGCTGATCAGCCGAAAGCTATTTTCATCTCAGGTATGGACACTGCTCCTTTGGCAGGTGATATGGATTTTATTCTAAATAAAAAGCTTGAATATCTGCAAACGGCAATTGACGCGATTTCCAAGTTGACCAAAGGCGGAATACGTATTGGATTGAATGCAAAGACTTATGCCGGTTCGGACCTTCACAAGTTGAAAGGGGTGATTTATCATACTTTCCTTGGTCCTCATCCTGCCGGAAATGTTGGAGTACAGATCAACTGTATAAGCCCCATCAATAAGGGTGAAGTTGTATGGACGATTGATATGCCGCTGCTTGCCGCTATTGGCAAGTCTTTGACAGAAGGAAAATATGATATGAGCAGAGTGATCGCGATTACCGGTCCGAGGGTTAATGAACCATCGTATGTTAACGGAATTGCAGGAATGTCAATGAAGTCTGTTTCAGATTATTTTGATAAGGGAGACGGTGATGTAAGAATCGTAAGCGGGAATGTCCTTACAGGAGATAATGTCGGGATTGATGGTTATCTTGGCTTTTTTCATAATCAGATAACGGCTATTTCTGAAGGTCACTACTGTGAAATGTTTGGATGGGCAAAGCCGTTCAGATTAAAAAAGTTCAGCTTTTCGCATTCATACTGGTCATGGCTATGTTCCAAAAAGAAATATGACATGGATACAAATATCAATGGGGGAGTGAGGGCATTCGTGCTTTCAAACGTATATTCAAAAGTGCTTCCGATGGATATATACCCTACATATCTTTTTAAGGCAATTTTGGCCGGAGATATTGAAAAAATGGAAAATCTTGGTATTTATGAGATTCTGGAAGAGGATGTTGCTCTATGTGAATATGTCGATCCTTCTAAAATTGAGATACAGTCGATTGTTACGCAAGGTATTGACCTGATGTTAAAGGAAATGGCATAAGGAGGATGATATGAACATATTAAGAAAATATTTTAATAAGATAAAGCCGAATTTTGAGAAAGGAGCCAGGTTCGGTGCGCTTCACTCCTCTTTCGAGGCGTTTGAAAGTTTCCTTTTTGTACCGGATACAGTAACTAAAAAAGGAACACATATTAAAGACAGCATTGACCTTAAAAGGGTGATGACTGTTGTACTCATTGCACTGATTCCCGCACTCCTGTTTGGAATGTGGAATATCGGATATCAGCACAATCTGGCTGTAGGAGGAAATATGGGATTTTGGCCAATTGTATGGTATGGCTTTCTAAAAATATTGCCACTCTATCTTGTCTCATATATAGTTGGACTTGGTATAGAATTTATTTCTGCGCAGATACGCGGACATGAGGTTAACGAGGGTTATCTTGTTACAGGGATGATTATTCCATTGATAATGCCAGTGAATGTCCCTTTGTGGATGCTTGCTCTTGCAGTTGCTTTCGCTGTCATTATTGGAAAAGAAGTTTTTGGCGGTACCGGAATGAATATATGGAATCCCGCCCTTCTGGCGAGAGCTTTTGTATTCTTCTCATACCCTAAGCACATGACAGGCGATTCTGTGTGGGTGGCCGGAGCTGCGAATATTGATGGTTTTTCAGGCGCTACCCCTCTTATCGAGGCGTCAAATGGTGTCGGTTCCATTCATTACTCGATCTCAGACATGTTTTTCGGGTTTATACCCGGTTCTATCGGGGAGACTTCCAAGCTGGCCATTCTGATTGGCGCTGTTATCCTTATTTATACAGGTATTGGAAGCTGGAAGATAATGTTTTCCTGTGTTATCGGAGCATTGGCTGTCGGTTTGCTTGGAAATGCCTTTGCCGGCGATCCGTCAGGCGCATTGGCTGTTCCTGCATATTATCAGCTTCTTATGGGCGGTTTTGCTTTTGGGGCTGTTTTTATGGCTACAGATCCTGTTACGTCTCCTCAAACAGAGTGCGGCAAATGGATTTATGGCTTATTAATAGGGGCATTTGCCGTGACAATCAGATTGTTTAACCCGGGGTATCCTGAAGGAATGATGCTTTCAATACTTCTGATGAACACATTCGCACCGTTGATTGATCACATAGTCGTAGGAAGAAATATAAAGAAACGACTGAAAAGGGCCCAGACCGTTTAAATCACAATGACGTATGAAAACAAACAGTAATATATATACGATTATTTACTCAATCATATTGGTGATTGTGGTAGCGGGTATTCTGGCATTCGTCTCGTCAACTCTAAAACCGAAACAGCAGGAGAATGCTGATTTGGCGAAGATGAAGACAATATTGCTTGCTGCAAATCTCGGAGAAGATCTCAGTAATGTTTCTGACAAGACTGCATATATTAAAAATCTTTACGGTCAGCACGTTACTGATTCTTATGTACTAAATGCGAAGGGAGAAAAAATTGAAGGAGATGCATTTACCATCGATCTGAAGTCCCAGTATGACATAATGAAACAAATCACCGATGCCAAAGATGAGAATAAGGCCGAGAGCTATAAAAATAAACTGACACTCCCTGTTTTTGTCTGCACGTTGGACAATGGTACGGTTGTCAACATATTTCCTTGTTATGGGGCCGGTCTTTGGGGCGCAATCTGGGGGTACCTTTCAGTTGAGAGCGACTTCGAAACGATATATGGCGCTATTTTCGACCACAAGAGCGAGACTCCGGGTCTCGGAGCTGAGATTGCATCACCGTGGTTTTATCATCAGTTCAGAGGTAAGAAGTTGACAAAAGAGGGTGTATT
>CAZPLM010000164.1:0-4943 GCA_964587275.1 uncultured Muribaculaceae bacterium
ATTACCTTAGCCTCCATTATCTTGATTCTATTAAAAAACATTCAACCACAGGGGGATCCAATACATAAGAATAGATGCTCCTGCCATATTTCTCAAAACGCGGGATAACCATAGAACTTTTTGACTTTATAAAATCATTGTAGTCCACCACAAATACAGGATTCTCCACCAGTTCTTCGATATCCCTTGAAAAAGGAGTTCTGTATGTGATATTAACTGTTGATGGCAGGATTATCAATGTCTTGCCCTGAGGGACATTGACGGCTTTGAGAGAGATATCGTTGCAGTTTTCTACATATCTCTCCACATCAATTGAATACCTGATTTTATCCTCAGCAATCCTGACATTCCTGATCTGATCAGGCTGAGTCACGCCCTGCGATTTCTTGTCAAGTGATGAATACGCGATCTTTCTTGTTGAGACAGAACTTATCTCGTTGAGATCAATCTCATTCCCATAGACAGTAACAGAGTCCGGAATAAGATTAATCTCACCCACCTGCATATACTGACTTTTAAATGAAATTTCAGTCTGAGGTACAAGGGGAACCTTTTTATAGGTCTGACTCAGGAAATGAAATGTAAGTCTTGACGTCTCAATAAAATCAACCGAGAACTTATCTCCTATCGCGTTGTTTATCTTTTCCCTGACATCCTTTATATCGAGGTAAAACATATTTTTCTTCTCCTCTACCGGATGAAAATACTTCCCATCGACGGAAAGATTCAGTTCGGAAACATTCCCATTTCGAGACCTGTGCTTCAATATATAAAACCCCTGTCCTTTTCCACGGACAATTAACTGTTCTTCAGCTTTCGAATCTGCTGCATAACCTTCGATATTTGTCTTTACTGCCACCTTATACTGCACATACACAGAATACTCAAGTGACAAATCGTGGATGCACCAGATACAGAAAGCCAAAAGAAGAGAGAGCAGAAGATATATCCACTCGCTCTTCCATTTTTTCTTAAGATTTATTTTATCTTCAGAGTTCATCAGGACTGCTGAACGTCACTGAAGTCTTTAACGACAGATGACTTGTCAACACGTATCTTGACATTGGTATCGACCTCAATCAGCAAGGTATTGCCTTTAACCTCGAGAACTGTACCATAAATACCTCCGACTGTAACTATCTTGTCCCCTTTCTTGAGTGAATCTCTGAATTTGACAAGCTCCTTTTGTTTTTTCTGTTGAGGACGGATCATAAAGAACCACATGACCACAAAGATCAGGAGGATTACTATAAGAAACATTGAGTTACCGCCTTTACCGGCAGCAGCAGTTCCCTGGGCCTGTGTCTGTAAAAATAATGTTAAAAAATTCATAATCATTTATTTAATTGTTTTCTGTAAAAATTCTATTTCTTCCCGTCATCATCGTACTGACCGTCAAAAAGGCCTCTTCCGCTCTTGACGATCTCACCTGAGGCCACTTTGCTCTGGATAATCTTGTCAAGCAGCCCATTTACAAATATACGACTATTCTGCGTGCTGTAATATTTTGAAATATCCACATATTCGTTAATTGTAACCTTGACAGGGATTGTCGGGAAATTGATAGCCTCCGCTATTCCCATAACAATCAATGTTTTATCTGTATCAACTATCCTGTCTTCATCCCAATTTGAAACATTCTCGACAATCATCGTATTATATTCAGCATAATGTTCCATCGAAACTTTCAAAAGGTCTTTGGCAAAGAGTTCATCCTCTTCCTTAATAAAGACATCGGGGTAAATGAAGCCGTCTCCCGTGGCAAGGCTGTCAATTGTCGTTAAAATACAGTTCAGTACATATCCCACATCATCAATCCAATACACCGACATTTCCTCAAGAATGGCATCAAGTGAGTCATTGTCTTCAAATTCATTTTCAAAAACCATGCGGAAAAACTTGCAGTCATCCCTGAAGGAGTCTTTACCGTTGTTCATATATTCCGCATAGTAATCGGAAGAGATGACCGAATTGAATACTTTCTTAACAAATCCGTCGTATTCTGTCCACTGAAGTCCTTTTTCCTTACAGAATTTATTAAATTTTTCGTCACTCTTCAAAAATGCCACCATTCTGTTATGCACAAATTTGAGATTCGGATTGAGTTCTTCTGCAGTCGGATGGAATTTGCGCCTTCCGACCTCCGCTTTCTCTTCAGCCAGCCTCTGCAGCGAACCGCAAATATTAAACAGGAAATAATAGAGATCTCTCGTCTTTCTGCACGAGAACATAAGCTCCGTCTCTGCAACAGAGAGAGAATCCTGACCTGACGCCTCAGTTGCAAAAAGAACTTTAAACGTTTTGATACGGATCAGCCGTCGATTAAGCATATTAACTTTTATTTAAATAATATGCAAAGATAGGGTTTAAGAACAAAAAAATGTTATCTTTGTAAGAGAATTTTTAAAAATCCATCTATATGTATTTTGACGATTATGACAATGCAGCAATGCAAGAGCGAAAGGGAGATGATGTCTATTCAAAACCCGTTAGAGCTGGGAAGAGGACTTACTTCTTTGATGTAAAGGCCACTAAAGGCAATGATTACTACTTGACTATCACCGAGAGCAAGCGGAGAATTGAAAAAGACGGGAGGTATGTATATGACAAGCACAAGATTTTCTTGTACAAGGAAGATTTTGAGAAGTTTACGGAGGGGCTTGATGACGTTGTCAAATACATTAAGGACAATTGTCCTGTAACAGAGACTCCTCACGAGTTTCATGAAGAGACTGAAGGGGTTGAGAAAGAAGTTGTTCAAAAGGAAGAGGTCGAGAAGTCCGACACTGCGGCCCAGCCCTCTTTTTCAGATGTGAATTTTGATGAATTATAATAACGGAGGCATTACTAAAAATAATGCCTTTTTAACTTTTAACTTTTCATAATTATGAAAAACATTAAGACAACCTATCTTCCCCCAACTGTTGAATTCACCGAATTCAAAGTGGAGAGGGGATTTTGCACAAGCAGCGGCGACTACGGAGACGGGGGAACCGGATTCAATTCTCCTGCATATCCGGGGGATTATTCATTTTAAACTTACAGCTATGAAAAAATTTCCACTATTTATTTTGGCAGCAATGGTTGTCTGCGGATGTGAACAGAATACCATTGACAATGATCTCCCTGTCAACAAAGACGGGGTTGTCACCTATACTGCAACTCTGGGGAATACTACAAAAACAGAGCTTGAAGGACTCGTTTCAAACTGGAGCATAGATGATCAGCTATCGCTCGTTTGCCTTAACTCCTTAGACAATACATACTCATTTGAATCATTGGAATTGTCTGAAGGAGATGGTACTACGACAGGAACATTCTACGGCGAAATAGCCGCCACCAAATCTCCGGTACTGTCATTTTATCCTGCATTTAGCGGCGGTACAATTACTCCATATACTGAAAACTCCACCAACTATATCAAAGTGTCCGGACAAAATCTTTCCCCGGAGCAATATCAGAGAGGAGAATACGCCGATATAGGGAAGTACGACAAGAGAGTGGCAACAGGGGCAAACGCAAGTTCACTGGTTTTCTCTCCATATATGACTGTCCTCAAATTTACAGTCGACGCGACCAATATCACTGAGATAGCTGGAGAATATCTGTTCAGTCTCTCCTTTACGGATGCCAATGGTAAAAAACTTGCAGGAGATTATACCTACGACCAGAAAGACGGCGTTGAATTCGGTTCTGAATCATCACAGACAGTCAACACAGAATATATTACGCCTCAGGCCCTCATCACTAATCCAAGTGTCTGGATGGTCATCAATCCTGATGTTGCAATCAACGACTCGCTTTATATCGTGATGTACACAAATGATTTTGATCAGAGTCAAGCCGGACATTTAGTAAGTATCGGTGTCAAGGCATCTAAGGCATATCAGAGAGGTTACTTATATGATATGCCGCTTAATCTCAGTTCCCTGAGCAGTAAAACCACTATTTTGGATATCGTTCCTTTTGCAAAACAGACCAGATATGGCGTTTATAATACGGATTATGTACAGCCGGTAGCACTCGCAACTTACCGTCAGTATATTGATCAGTATGCGATCAAAAGCAACTCAAGTACATATACATTCCGTATTCAGTGCAGAGCCGAGAACAGCAGATTCTACTCCATATCCCTTCCTGACAAGATTCTTCAGGTAGGATCCACTTATCCGGCCACTATAACCGCATCAAATACTCCGAAAGTGCCACAGGGCACCGTCGATGTCAAGGTTGTAAATTACAACAGCGAAACAGGTATGATGTGGCTTCTCGATGAAACGAACAATATCGGATACATTATCTGCAAGTAACTTAAACACAGACTGATATGAAAAAGAAAATATTATATTCAATAATGATAATGGCTTCGGTCCTGCTGTTTAACTCATACCGCGCAGAGGCCGTTGTAGCATATCCCGAGCCTGTCCGAATCTCACAGCCGGACGGTTCTTCTCTTATGATTCAGATCCATGGCGATGAATTTCTTCACTATACTACATGGAACAACTATCTTGTCGCCACAAAAAGCGACGGATATCTCTATTTCGCCAAATATAACAGCGATGGAGAGATTGTTGCCACGGATTCAAGGGTAGTTGACGGCATAAGCAAATTTGCCGTTCCCGCCGGCAATATTCCTGAAGCCGCAAAGCTAAAGGCCAGTGCGATGAGGGAGGAATATATAAAAAACGACGACAATACATATTCTCAAATGCCGGTCACCAAAGCCTCCGGCAGAAGCAAATATCTCGTGCTGATGATTCAGTTCAGCGACAAGACATTTACATATGGTACATCCGCTTTTGGAGATTTGCTTAATGGAGATTCGAATAGAAATTATACCACAAATGGTGGTACCGGATCTGTCAGAAAGTATTATTATGACAATTCATTAGGCGCATTGGATTTGGAATATGATATCCTTGGACCATATACAGCAAACG
>CAZPLM010000165.1:0-4922 GCA_964587275.1 uncultured Muribaculaceae bacterium
ACTCTTCATCAGAAACTTCCGGAAGTTCATCAGGATTAAGTTTTGAATATGCCACACAATGGAGCTACGGCATAGACGAAACATTGACACTCCTTGTACCTAACTATATGGGAGGAGCCTCAGGTTATAATGTCGGCACAAATTCCAAATTCTACAAAGACTTGAGGAATCACGGAGTAGATCCTGCCCAGGCCAAACAGATGTGCGAACAATTGCCCACATACTGGGGAGACCAGCCATTCACGGCAGGACCTGTATATGTAGGAGCCATTATCTGTTTCCTTTTCGTACTTGGACTCTTTATTGTCAAAGGCGCATATAAATGGGCAATTCTTATTTCAGTACTCTTCTCAATCCTGCTCTCATGGGGATACCATTTTTCAGGTTTGACCAGCCTGTTTTTCAACTACTTCCCTTACTACAATAAATTCAGGACAGTTTCCTCAATACTGATAGTGGTGGAAATAGCAATGCCTCTATTGGCATTTCTTGCTATCAAAGCTATTATGGATAAGGAGGTTACCAAAGAAAAGGCCGTCAGGGGAATTTACATCTCGGCAGGAATAACAGGCGGCATCGCTCTTATACTCCTTCTATTCGGAGGCGCTCTCTGTTCATTCACATCACCGGCTGACGGTCAAATACTTGCGAATGCACCGGCATGGCTGCAAACTGCTCTTCTGGATCAAAGGAAGTCAATGCTGCAGTCAGATGCCTTCCGTTCTCTCGCTTTCGTAATTCTCGGAGCAGCCACCGTCCTTTTCTTTGCAAAAGGGAAACTTCAATTCAAATATTTCGTTGCCACACTCGGCATATTGATCTTAGCTGATATGTGGCCGGTTGACAGAAGGTTTTTCAATGACGACAATTTCGTTTCTAAAAGAGAAGACAAAGCTTTCTTCGACATACAGCCTTACGAACAACATATTCTTGAAGACAAGGATCCGCATTTCAGAGTTATTAATTTGGCCACAAACACATTCAATGATGCCAGAACATCATATTACCTGAAGTCCGTAGGTGGTTATCACGCTGCAAAACTTCGCAGGTATCAGGATCTTATAGTCGAACACATGACCGGACCGGACAAATTCGACATGAATGTACTGAATATGCTGAATACAAAGTATTTCATTGTGCCGACAAAAAACGGAGCCATTCCACAGTATAATCCGGATCACTTTGGGAACGGATGGTTTGTTGACCGTGTCATTTCAGTAAATACGGCAAATGAGGAGTCCGATATGTTAAAGACACTCGACTTGAAAACTACTGCCGTCACTGATGTGAAATTCAAGGAGTTCATTATTCCGAATTCTCAACCGGACAGTTCGGCTTCCATCAAACTTGACTCATACCAGCCTGATGTTCTGGAATATACAACTAATTCAAATGAGGAAAAAACAGCAGTCTTTTCAGAGATTTACTATCCTTATGGCTGGAAGGCTTATATTGACGGGGAGCCTTCAGAGCATTTCAGAGTTGACTATACTCTAAGAGCATTGAATATTCCTGCGGGAGAGCATAAAGTCAGATTTGAATTCCGCCCGGACTCTGTCTGCAAAGGGTACAAAGTCTCAGCTGCATTTAATTTAATACTGATCCTCTTCATTCTCGGATCGGCAGTTTACGGAATTCGTACGGCATTAAGGAAAAAGGAAGAATAGTCAGATCTTCCGGCATCCGAAAAGCCCTTTTGAAACCCACCATCTGAAGCGCACAAGCATATTCGCTTTTGCAGGACGAAGTGTGACAATATACATTACCCAGAGAACAAGAGTTGCTCCCCATTTAAACAATTCGGTAAACACTCTTTTTGTGAATTCACCTGAACTTTTAGTGCGTATTCTCTCACCTGAACCGACACCGATGGCCTGTCGTTTGATAAAAGACTCCTTGGTCCTCTCTTCAGGAACAATGTGATAAACAATAAGTTCTGGTCTATAAACAATCTTAAGCCCCATGTCAAGAAGTTTATATGCCATCTCCTTCTCCTCACCTCCTGCCAATCCCCCTCCTTTTCTTCCCAGGTTTGTATCAAAACGCCTCTTTTCAGAAAGAAATTCTTCTCTCCGGAAGCACATATTTGAACCTCGAATATACTTTTTGTTTTTTTTAGTCATTGTATATTCCGAATCAGATGGTGCAAAGTAACCCAATAAAGAGTTCATATATTTGTTTTCCCATTTTGGAACAGGGCACAAATATTTCAAATAAACAGGACCTCCAAGCTCAACAAGATTACTGTCTGAATCAAAAAAATCACATGCTCTCTGCAGATAATTAATATCCATAATAGCATCATCATCTACAAAAGCAATATAATCAGTCCTTGATTCCATTATCAAACGATTTCTGCTAAATGAAACTCCTTGATTATATTCAACAACATATCTGATACTCCTGTCCGGGTTCTCTTCGATAAACCGTTTTGTAAACTCTGCTGTTGAATCAGAAGAATTATTGTCAACAATAAGTATTTCAAACAAAGACTTATCAAGTGTTTGATCCAATATTGATTTGAAAAGACCGGGCAGAAAATGCACCCTGTTGTATGTGGCTATTGCAGCTGTAATTTTATATTGATTCATCAAAAGATTTATTTTTCATTTTTTCTTTTATAAACTGTATTGATTCATTGAAGATTGTCGATTCGCCTAACTTCATAGTTATTAAATAGATAGTCGCTACCATCACAATTTTGACAATCATTCGCAACAAGTCGCTTGCAACAAAACGTCCTACAAAATATGTGGCAACGATAGCCAGAGCCATTGTAGCAATATACGGTAGCATATCTTTTATCATATTTATAACTGTAACATTGATATATTGCTTACAGATAAAATGCCATAAAAGAAGCATCAGGTACTCGGAGCACATAATTGCAAAAGCCATCCAGTAAATGCCGAACCTGTATGTCAATAGCGCCAGCGCTGTCTGGACAAGCATTGAAATCACATTTATTATTAAATAATTTCCGGACTTTCCGTGAGTTATTATCACCTGCTCATATAGAGTATACAGAGGGGCTGTCAGAGCAATAACACAATATATCTGCAAAATCGGGACACATGGAAGGAACTCGGCATTTACTACCGAAATAAGCTCTTGAGAAATAAAGGCAAGTCCGAGCATGCAGGGAGATACAACAAATGCAACGAAACGGGTAAATTTCCTGAACATTGCAGTCTGTCTTGTCCTGTCATCAACCGCCTCCACAAGCACAGGCTGTGCAACGCTGCTCAACATTCCGGTAATAAACTGCTTGCCCATATTTGCCCATTTGACACCCTGAGAGTAATAACCCACCACAGTCTTTGTCTCAAACCTCCCTAAAACCACTGAAAAAATGTTGTATTTAATTTGAAGAACCAGAGAAGACAGAACCATTTTAAAACTGAATCTGAACATCTCCCTTACCGGGCCGAATGATATCTTGAAAGTAGGATTCCATTTTGAGTAATAGATTTTGACAAGCATACTTATAAACGGACGGACCACTGTAAGTTCAACCAGAGCCCAATATCCACAGCCTGCAAATGCCATATATATTGCAATACCGCCCGAAATTACCACAGCTGAAATATCCCCTATTGCCAGCTCCTTAACCATCAGTCTCTTGGTAAGCATTGCGGTATGAGTCAGCGACACACTTATGAAGATCAGACAGAGAAACAGGACTCTTGAAATTTTGACAAGTTCGGGCTGGTGGAAAAAACGCGCTATCAGAGGAGCACAGAAAAAGAGAATCAGGTAAATTGTCAGGCTTGCAAGCACATTAAACCAGAATACGGAATTGTAATCTTCATGAACTATCTCTTTTCTGTTAATTAGCGCAACCGAAAATCCCCCATTCTGGAGAGCAAGCGAAAACCCGGTAAAGATGGTAAGCATTGCAACCAGGCCATAATCTGAAGGAGTAAGTTTATTCAGCAGAATCAGCCCGATTATGACACTTATCACCTGCTGGGCCGCATTATTTAACCCGCCCCAGAAAAGTCCTTTTGCCGTTTTATTTTTTAATGCGCTTCCTTCCATTAATTTTTTGACCACATTACAAATGTACTTAATTAAAAGGAAATAATTTCTTTTTAACAAAAAAGCAGTTATCTTTGCAGACCTTTTCTCGAGAAGATAAGGAAGTTATAATTATTACTAACTTTAAAATTATTAAAAATGGCTGTTAAAATCCGCCTATCCCGCCACGGGAAGAAGAATTTCGCATTCTATCACATAGTGGTAACAGACATCCGCGCTCCTCGCGACGGACGTTTTATCGAACAGATCGGTTCTTACAATCCAAACTCAAATCCTGCAACTATCGTCATCAAAAGTGACAGAGCTTTGTACTGGTTAACCAAGGGCGCACAACCTTCGCCAACTGCTCGCCGTATTCTCTCATACGAGGGGATTATGTTGAGAAAACACCTTCAGGGTGGTGTTGACAAGGGCGTCTTCCCACAGGAAGAAGCAGATAAGAGATGGAATGAGTGGAAGACTCAAAGAGATGCCAAGGTGGCTTCAAAAGTTCAATCAATCACTTCAGCAGTTGATCAGGCAAAGAAAACTGCAATAGGCGCTGAAGCAAAGGTTAATGAAGAAAGAGCTGAGGCAATCGCAAAGAGAAAAGCCGAAGAGGAAGCAAAGAAGGCTGAAGAAGCTGCTGCTGCTGCAAAAGCTGCTGAAGAAGCTGCCGCTGCCGCCGCTGCTGATCTTGCTGCCAAAGAAGAGGCTGCAAAGGCCGAAGCCGCTCCAGAAGCACCAAAAGCTGAGGCAGAGCAGAAACCAGAAGCATAATTATTTTATGCGAGTGTTAAAATCCTATGGAACTTCAGGTGGTGTTATAATAAGCACTTCCGATGGTCCAAAAGATATTAATCTGAACGAACCGGTATTCATCAGTTTTGATGAACTTCCGG
>CAZPLM010000166.1:0-4867 GCA_964587275.1 uncultured Muribaculaceae bacterium
GGATTTGGGTATGAAATACAACTATGATGAGTACCTGCAAGTTTCAAAGGCTTATATTGATTCTCAGCAAAAACCGAAAAGAATACTCGAAGAACCAAGAAAGCCAACTCCTGAACGTATGGTTGAAAAAGGGTTCGTCATGGCAGACTGTCTATATGGTTTTGCCTGCAACCCATGCTCATTTGCCTGCAAGCATGGTGCAATAACCAAGAGTTCAACTTCATCTGTTCCAATGATTGATTATGATAAATGTATTGGATGTATGGAGTGCGTCACACAATGCCCGGGTCTTGCAATTTTCGGATATCGCATTGCAAAAAAACAGCTCTTCCTCCCTATCGAATATGAAGCTAAAGAGGGAAGCGAAGTATTTCTTATTGACAATAATGGACAGAAGGTTGGAGAAGGCATAATTGACCGTATTAAGAAGAATCCTAACAAGACTAATCTTGCAACAGTAACTGCAACAAAAATTTATGACGAGAAGTCAGATCAGGATATCTTAAAGGCACGAGGTTTCATTGTCAAGGAAAACTATCCGAAGCCGCTTGACACTGAAAATATTAAGGCTGACAATGACGATACATATATCTGTCATTGTGAAGATGTCAAATTAAAGGATCTGCTGGCAATACTCGGGGACAGGAAGAGCATCACAGCGCACGAACTCAAACATATTACCCGTATTGGTATGGGTGTATGCCGTGGCAGCAGATGCCTTCCGAGAGCAAAACAGGCTCTGAGAGCTTACGGAATTGAAGTCACGGGAGAATTTACTCCGCGTGGCCCTATGGCGAACCTTGTAGAAGTAGGAAATGTGCGCAATGTAGACAAGCATGATGAACTTATTACATCAGCAAAGGCTACTGAGGCAGAAACCATTAAAGTTGGAGCATTTGTTGCCGGCGGAGGTATGGCAGGTTCAGCAACATTCAGATACCTTTCAGAAAGCGGATTCAAACCTGTCCTTATCAATAAAGAGGCGGGAAGTTCGTGGAGATGCATTGCCGGTGGTCGTCCTGCGTTTTCTCTCCCCGCACTTGCAGATATTGCAAAAGGCAATCTTGAAATTTTCAAAGATTTGCAAAAGAAGGGAAACATTAATCTCAAAATGACGAGATATGTCAGTTTCGCACACGATGAGGCCAATTATGAAGCCCTCGACGCATCAAGAGCATGGTCAGATGCATATATGATCGAACGAAAAGATTTCCGGAAGGAAATATCACCGTATTTCAATCCTGACTTGAAAATATATACACACGCTTTGATTTCAAATGATTGCTGGCAAGCTACCCCTGGCAGAACAATTGATCTTGTCCGCCAGATTGGTATTCAAAACGGAGGCACAGTATATGAAGACACTGAACTTGTGAATGTACAGAAGCTCGGCAATACTTATTATATCCTCGTCAGAAAGCCTGACGGAAGATATCAAAAATATGAGACAGATGTCTTTGTAAATGCACTCGGCGCGGGAGCTGAGAAATTCGCTCGTCAACTCGGAATAGAGACACATTTATATCCTGTCAAACATCAGGCGTTTATCACAAAGAGGCTGCCTTTTATAGGGAAAGACGGAGACTCGCTGGATATGCTGATTGACAGAAGAAAATACAAAGGATTTTCAGCTGTTTACGGGCAACAACTCGCTGAAACAGGTCAGATAATAGGCTGCGCTTCTCCTGAAAACGATGCCACTGAATGCGGAAGCAATCTGAATATCAATTCTCAGGAATTTCTTGAGATAGCATCAGAAGTCTTCACAGACTGGATTCCACAGCTCAAAGGCGTAAGTTTCCAGGCTATTTGGTGCGGTTACTACACAGAACCGAGATATATAGTCGATCCTAAATTGGGACTCTTTGTCGGAATGCGCGGACACGGCTTTATGCTGTCCCAGTACATAGGCAAACTCTACGTTGATGCCCTTCAGGGTAAAAACGTCCCTGATTATTTCCACAGGATGGCTCTCGACCAGGACGGCCTTTCAGAACAGGCTTTCAAATAAAATCACTCAAATAAATATATAAAGAAGATGGCTAAAAAGTCAAGTTGACTGATTAGCCATCTTTTTTGTGCTTACAAGTCAATGCTCATAGCCGTCAGCAGAAAAAAAACTCAATCAGTTGATTTCCGCTATCCTCCGAAATTATCAAAAAGAATGCTTTCTTCAGGAACGCCGAGGTTGTCAAGCATATCAAGGACTGACTTAACCATCATTGGAGGGCCGCACATAAAGTATAACACATCTTCAGGGGCCTCATGATTCTTAAGATAATTATCATAAAGAACCTGATGGATAAATCCCTTATACCCTGTCCAGTTATCCTCGGGCTGAGGATTGTCAAGTGCCAGATGAAATTTGAAATTCGGAAACTCCGACTCAATCGCATGGTAATCATCGAGATAGAAGGCCTCTTTAAGAGAGCGTGCTCCATACCAGAAACTGACTTTGCGGGAAGTCTTCTCGGTCTTAAACAACTGCATTATATGAGAACGCATAGGAGCCATCCCGGCACCGCCTCCAATAAAAATGAATTCCTGGTCCGGAGGACAATTGTCAGGAATAAAGAATTCACCGTAAGGCCCTGAAACAGTCACTTTATCTCCCGGCTTGAGGGAGTAAATATACGATGAGCAAACTCCCGGGTTGACATCTACAAACTTTCTTGTAACTCTGTCAATCGGAGGTGTTGCAATACGGATATTCAATTTGATGATATTCCCTTCTGCCGGATATGTTGCCATCGAATAGGCACGCAGTGTCGGAGAAGTATTCACCATCCTGAGATCAAACATCCTCATTCTCTCCCAGTCTGAACGGTATTGTTCGTCAATGTCAAATGTCTTGTAGTCAATTGTGCAGGCCGGTACATCAACTTGAATATAACCGCCTGAGCGATAATTCAAAGTCTCTCCATCCGGGATCTTCACACAAAATTCTTTTATAAATGTGGCCACATTACGATTCGAGATAACCTCACACTCCCACTTCTTGACACTTAGAGAAGATTCAGGAATAATGATCTTCAGATTATCCTTGACCTTCACCTGACATCCGAGCCTCCAATTATTTAAAATCTGCTTTCTGGTAAAAAATCCCACCTCGGTAGGCAAAATCGATCCGCCTCCCTCCAACACACGGCATTTACATTGGCCGCAACTTCCCTTTCCACCGCAAGCAGAAGAAAGAAATATCTTCTGGTCTGCCAGAGTGGAGAGAAGCGATGCTCCCTGGGGAACTACAACACTCTTTTTACCATCATTAATATCAATATTGACCGTCCCTGAAGGTGTAAGGCGCGCCTTAGCAAAAAGAAGAAGCCCCACGAGAATCAGTATCAGAATCAAAAATGTAACTACTGAAACAATTAATGTAATCATATCCATCTTCTTTCCTCCTACAGTTGAATGCCCATAAAACTCATGAATGCAATACCCATAAGTCCTGTTATGATAAATGATATGCCAAGACCTTTCAGTGGTTTAGGCACATTTGAATAAGCAAGTTTTTCTCTAATCGCCGCCATTGCAACAATTGCCAGGAACCAGCCAACACCTGAACCGAGCCCGAATGTAAATGCTTCGCCAAGATTGGCATAACCTCTTTCCTGCATAAACAGAGAGCCTCCGAGAATAGCACAGTTAACTGCGATCAAAGGGAGAAAAATACCAAGTGATGAATAAAGTGACGGTGCGAACTTTTCAACTACCATCTCAACAATCTGAACCATAGATGCTATCACTGCAATAAAAACTATAAAACTGAGGAAACTCAGATCGACTGTCGCATATTCAGGTGACACCCATGCAAGGGCGCCTGCAGCAAGTACATACTTATTTAACAGGTAATTGACAGGCAATGTTACGCCAAGCACGAAAATCACTGCCAACCCCAAACCGGCGGCAGTTTTTACATTTTTTGAGACAGCAAGGAAAGAACACATTCCAAGAAAGAATGCGAACACCATATTGTCAACAAAAACAGATTTAATAAACAGATTTACGTATTCCATATTCTATCTCCTGTTATTTTTCCTGTAATTCTTTCTGAATGCTTCTCTGCACCCATACCACACATCCCAAAAGGATCAACGCCATCGGCGGCAAAATCATCAAGCCGTTATTCTCATAAAAACCGCCATTAGCAATATACCAGCTGTCCGGTATTATCCTGAAACCGAATAGTGTGCCCGATCCCAACAATTCCCTGAAAAAGGCAACTACAATAAGTATAAGTCCATACCCGATACCATTAGCGGCTCCGTCAACAAACGACGGCCATGGTTTATTACCAAGTGCAAAAGCCTCGATTCTACCCATTATTATACAGTTGGTAATGATGAGGCCGATATAGACAGAGAGTTGTTTGCTGACATCGTATGCAAACGCCTTCAATACCTGATCTATCAATATTACAAACATCGCAACTATTACCAACTGAACAATAATCCTGATACGGTTTGGAATAGTGTTGCGTATTAGAGAAATGATCAAACTTGAGAAAGCAGTCACGATGGTTACTGAAAGAGCCATCACGCAGGCGCCTTCAAGCTTTACGGTAACTGCCAAAGCAGAGCAGATACCAAGAACCAATACTGAAATAGGATTGGTCTTGAAAATTGGATTTCTGTAAATATCTTTATTCATCTTTCTCAATTTTTACCTGAAGAGTATCTGACATTGCAACAACAGAATCTGCAGCTGCAACTTTCATCAGTAGCTCCTTTTGAATGTTAAAAAATGGCTGGTAATCTTCAAGCCAACTCTCTATGGTATTTTGTAGTGACCTGCTGGTAATTGTACCGCCTGAAACAGCATCAACCCCGTTAGGATTATTTGCCTGTCCGCCACCTTTTACAAT
>CAZPLM010000167.1:0-4820 GCA_964587275.1 uncultured Muribaculaceae bacterium
ACAAGTTAGGACTTTAATGAAAACGCGTGTGATGGCTTGAGGCAACAGCCCTTCTATAAAACCAAATGTGCAGAAATCGTACTCACAGGCCATTTTGTGCGCATTTACTATGAAGGGGAGCCGCTGTCCGGCAAAAATAATTCCGAAATGTTCAAGAGACTCTAACTATAGATGTTTGTGACAACCAAATGTCCAAAGCATGCAAACGTGCGATGAAGCGTTTTTTGCAATGCTTTAACAATGAGTAAATTGCCATAATTTTAGTCAGCATTTTGACGACTAAAATATCGCCAATCCTTTGGTTACCAATTACTTATAAATAACGGTGGGGGGCTCCAGATTTGCAAAAACAAATGTTACCAATTATTTACAGGAAACGGGGGCCGAGGGGGAAAACGGTGGCGAAAACAGGAAACGAAAATGGAGGCTGAAACGGTGGCGAAATCGGGAACGGTGGCGAAAACGGGAACGGTGGAGGAGGGGAAAACGGGGGCGGAAGCGGAAACAGGAAACTGGGGAGGGGTGTATTGTCTTGAAAGAAGTTTACCCATAAAGGAGCTTTAACTGAAATCAAAACAAAAGAATTGGGAAACAGGAGATCAGAGTACTCCGGGAGTACTTCAGCGGTGTTCCGCTACTAGATCTGGTGAGGAGATATGGGCTGAGAGGCATGTGTCGTCCTGAAATAGAGCTCGTCTGAAATTGATTTCCAGATAAAGAATACAAATGGACGATAATGAATACAAATTTGTGGGGCGATCTGACAGAAATATTTAAAAGCGTATGTGTGGGGAGTGCCAATATAGAAATATGTCTCAAAAGTTGATAAATGTGGCGTGTGCTCACTATAGCGTTACAAAGCCAATGTAGAGTTGTATCTCAAAAGCAGATAAATGCGGCGTGTGCCCACTATAGCGCTACAACGCTAATATAGAATTGTGTCCCAAAAGTAGATACAGCGATTTCTAAAAATACAGCTCAGGGTGTGATAGTCATTATCAACTATTTGTGATCAGTTATCGGGATCAATATTAACCGAGATAGATCAATCAGGATAATTTTTAAAATGCAAATCAGGATCATAAACCCAGCTGGAGGGCATTAGAAAGGATATATCAGTATTTTTTTTAAAATAAAATAACTTTGGCACACGCTTTGCTTTATTGTTAGGAAAATAGTTTTTCATAGGTTAAGTTTTAGGTTAAAAAAAGAGATGGCGACTTTCTGAGGGTCGCCTTTCTTTTTATGTGTGTGTAGAGAGACAGGAGAATAAGAGCGTTGTTTATTTAGCTGCCGCTTTTGGCGCTGTGAAGTATTGTGCTTTTATGGCAACGCTGGCAATTTTTTAGTATGATGCTGCGCTCGGTCGACCGTACTTTCAGACTTTGTCATCGCAAGTGGGGAACGGAATGTTCTTACGGTTGAAGTATATCATCACTGTCGACCGTACTTTCAGACTTTATCATCGCAAGCGGGTACGGTACTGTAGATGTATTTCTTTGCACGGACTGTCATGTAGATTGATCTGACCAGCAAATGGACGAAGTATGCGATATAGAGTGCCTGTATGCCGCACAAGCCTTTTAATCCGATATATGAAACTAAAAATAAAGCGGCAGACCAGAGCATGCAGTTGCGAAGTGCCGGTGTGGCTGTAGCACCGATATAGATGCCATCCCATGTGAAGGCGATACAACTGACCACAGGCATCAGCAGCAGCCAGAAGAGGAACGGTTCGGACGCAGCGAGCACAGAGGCATTATCGGTAAGTAATTCAATCATCGGTTTTCCTGCAATTCCATACACGACAGTGGAAATGACAGAGATTGCAAAGCACCAGTAGAAAAGGTATTTAATAATCAGTCTCAGCCTTGTTCCGTCTTTTTCTCCTATAAATCGGCCTGAAAGAGCTTCTCCTGCGTATGCGAAACCATCTACGAAGTAGGAGTAGAGAAGCAGCATTTTCATCATTACTGAGCTTACGGCAAGTTCGTCATCACCATAGAAAGCTGCAATAGCGGTAAATCCTATATATACGATGAGCATACAGAATGATCTGACAAGAAGATTTCCGTTCATTGCGAAGAATCCCTTAATCTTTTTCCATTTAATGCTGTCACGCAAATTAATATATTTGAATAGTTTGCTGAAGTTGGCCAGCATTAGAACAATGGCCAGCAGCAATCCTGTATATTGAGCCACAACCGTTCCGACCGCAACGCCTTTGATCCCCATTCCCAAATGAATTGCAAAGAAGTAACTTGCAGCCACATTCATCACATTGACAACAATATCTGTGGTCATAGGAAGGATGGTGTTCTGCATTCCGATAAACCATCCCTTAAACACCATCAGTGACAGTGTTGCAGGGGCAGCCCAAACCCTTATGAAGAAATAAAGTTTGGCAAATGATTCTACTTCGGGAGAGCATTTTACAAAAAGAAAAGCAATGTCAACGAATGCCCATTGTATCAACCAGATGACAAGTGCAACTCCAAGGGCGGTAACAATCCCCTGAGAAAAAGAGTTCATAATGCCCCTGTAATCTTTTCTCCCGTAAGCTTGTGCGGTGACTCCTCCTGTTCCGACTCTGAGAAAACCCATATTCCAGTAGAGCAGGTCGAAGAGCATTGAGCCGATGGCAATACCACCAATGCAGGCTGCGCTGCCGAGGTGTCCTGCAATAGCCAAATCTACAATACCTACAAGCGGTACAGTGATATTGGCAAGAATGCTTGGTCCTGCGAGTCTGAGAATCTGTTTATTGAGAGATCCGGCGGTCATTTGCGATATTTGGTCTCCTCTTCAAGCATTCCCAGATATGAATAATACCTGTCTGCAGATATACTGCCCTCTTCAACCGCCTTTTTGACTGCACATCCCGGTTCGTGGGTATGGGTGCATGGTTTGAACTTGCAGTCATCCATTACGCGGAGCATTTCGGGGAAATATGTGCTGAGTTCGTCATGTTCGAGATCTACAAGGCCGAAGCCTCTTATTCCCGGGGTATCTATGATGAAACCTCCTGTGGCGAGAGGGTGCATTTCATAAAATGTGGTGGTATGTTTTCCCTGAAGGTGGGCAAGAGATATCTCTGCGATTTTAGGATGAAGAGACGGGTCAAGCGCTTTCAGAAGAGATGATTTGCCTACTCCGGAAACTCCTGAGAAGAGGGTTATCCTGTTTTTACAGAGTTCTCGAAGGACTTCTACATTTTCTCCAGTCAGTGCTGAAACTTCTGTTACTTCATATCCTGCTCCGCGATAGATCTCTTCAAATGCTTCCATTTTACTCTGATATTCGTCATCGTAGAGGTCAAGTTTGTTGATGACGATGTTGACGGGGACTCCGTATGCTTCACAGGTCACTAAGAATCGGTCTACAAAGGCAAGTTTGGTCTCCGGAAATTCAATTGTGACAATCAGGAAAACTTTGTCTATGTTTGCAGCTATGATATGGGATTCTCTTGAAAGATTGGTGGACTTGCGGATGATATAATTTTTCCTCGGGAGAATTTTTTCGATGGTTCCCATAGGTGTTTCACCTGTTTCGGTGTCGAAAGTGTATTCCACCCTGTCTCCCACCGCAATCGGGTTTGTAGAAGAACCGCCCTGCAGCCGTATCTTTCCGCGTATTACCGCAGGAAAGAGATTCCACTCAGGCAACTCAGAGAGCAGGTAATGACTCCCCGTATGCTTGACAACCGTTGCTGTTCCTTTTTTTTCCATCGGAGCAAAGGTAACAAATTGTACAAAATACTTAACTTTGCAGCCACAAAAAAGAGTATGATATGTTCAGATTAGAAGAAATAGAAGGGATAGTTGAGAAGAGCATTCTCAATCTTGAGTTTAAAAATGAGCCACAGTCTCTTTATGCCCCGCTCGAATATATTATTTCGATCGGTGGAAAGAGAATAAGGCCCAAACTCTGCCTTGTGGCGTTCGGTCTTTTTTCCACCAATATGACAAAACAGATTATTTATCCGGCGCTTGCACTTGAGATTTTTCATAATTTCACTCTTATTCATGATGATATTATGGATAAGTCGGATCTGAGGCGCAATCAGCCTACAGTCCATAAGAAATGGGGGGATAACTGCGCAATCCTTTCAGGGGATGTGATGTCAATCATTTCTTACAAGTATCTTGCAGCCTATACGGGAGAAAAACTTCCTCAGGTACTTGATCTGTTTACTACTACTGCATCACAAGTTTGCGAAGGGCAGCAGTATGATATGGATTATGAACAATTGCCGTTTATCACCGGAGAAGATTATATTCACATGATCGGACTTAAAACTGCTGTTCTGCTTGCCTGTTCAGCGAAAATGGGTGCAATCATAGGAGGAGCGGATGATAATCTTGCAAATGCCATTTATAACTATGGTTATAAGCTTGGTATTGCATTTCAGATTGCTGATGATTATCTCGATACTTTTGGTGATACCCAGGTGTTCGGCAAGAAGATAGGCGGGGATATTATCAATAACAAGAAGACCTGGTTGCTTGTTGAGTGCTTCAGGAAGGCTACTGATGAGTCGAGGGGTAAGTTGCAGCAATATCTTTCAATGCCGGAGACTCAGGAAGAAGAGAAGATTGCCCTGATGAAGCAACTCTATATCGATCTTGGGGTTAAGGATGGAGCAGTTGCCGCAATTAACGATTACCATAAACAGGCAATGGATGCAATTACAGGTGTCGGCTTTACGAAGGAGCAGACAGAGCAGTTGAGGGCTTTTTCAGAAACGATAATCAACAGAAATAAATAATGAGTGCAGAGCAGTTGGAAATAATGGCTCCCGCAGGGAACTTTGAATGTCT
>CAZPLM010000168.1:0-3516 GCA_964587275.1 uncultured Muribaculaceae bacterium
CTGTTACGAACCGATATGTTATTAACCGGTAAAGACGGGAGCTTCCAACCTGCACTTGCCAAAAATAAATAACAATGAGCAAAATAGGTACTTACGTTAGAGAGTCTTACAAAGAGCTGACATCAAAAGTCACATGGCCGACATGGAACAAACTTCAAAGTTCAGCCATTGTGGTTATGGTTGCCTCTTTGATTTGCGCTATAGTTGTATGGTTAATGGATTTCTTATTCAAGACCATAATGACCGGAATTTACCAATTGTAATATTATGATCAATATTGCCAATAATCAACCGAACAAACCGAATGATAATAGTGCTGACGAGAGGATAAAGAGAGGTTGGTATGTTATCCGTACGGCCGGAGGTAAAGAGAAAAAAGTCAAGGAATATATCGAACACGAACTTGAAAAACGTGATATTCTTAAAAATCACCTTTTTCAGATTCTCATCCCTACTGAAAAGTATTATCAGATCAAAAATGGTAAACGTGTCAGTGCGGAAAGATCGTTTTTCCCGGGCTATGTTCTTGTTGACGCCATCCCCGTTGGATCCATTCAAGCCATCATCAAAGATCTTCCCTATGTAGCAGGATTTGTCACAGAGGGAAAAGACAAGGACAAAATCCCTGTACCGTTGAGGTCATCAGAGGTAGACAGGATTTTAGGACGTGTCGATTCGCTGGCCGATCAGGATGAAGAAACCATCATCCCATTTGTTATCGGCGAATCTGTCAAGATTATTGACGGTCCGTTTAGTGGCTTTGACGGTACAATCAATGCTATTTCCGATGACAAAAGGAAACTCGGCGTTGAGGTTAAAATTTTTGGCCGCAAGACTGTCGTAGAACTGAATTTTGCACAAGTAACAAAGGAATTAAGCAATGGCTAAAGAAATTGCAGGGCTTATCAAATTGCAGATAAAAGCCGGAGCGGCAAATCCATCACCTCCTGTAGGACCTGCCTTAGGTTCTAAGGGTGTGAACATTATGGATTTCTGCAAACAGTTTAATGCCCGCACACAAGACAAAGCCGGTAAGATATTACCGGTTGTTATTACTGTTTACAGTGACAAGTCTTTTTCTTTCATCGTTAAAGAGCCTCCTATGGCTATCCTCATCAAAGAGGCAGCTAAAGTATCAAAAGGAAGCGCTGAACCGAACAGAAATAAGATTGCCACTTTAACATGGGAACAAGTCCGTGCTATAGCTAAGGAAAAGATGCCGGACCTGAACGCATTTACTGAGAAATCAGCAATGAAGATGGTAGCAGGCACAGCTCGCAGCATGGGAATTTACGTTGTAGGCGAATTTCCTGCCGACATTAAATAAAATCACACGCAACAAATGAGTAAGTTAACTAAAAATCAACAGATTGCAGCTGCAAAGTTCGATTCGAGCAAGCAGTATAAGTTGAACGAGGCATGCCAGATTTTGAAAGAGATTTCTCACACAAAATTTGACTCTTCGGTTGAACTTTCTATTCGTCTGGGTGTTGACCCGCGTAAGGCCAACCAGATGGTTCGTGGCGTTGTGACTCTCCCTAGCGGAACAGGTAAGGTAAAACGCGTACTGGTTCTATGTATGCCTGATAAAGAGGCAGAAGCAAAAGAGGCAGGAGCTGACTATGTCGGACTCGATGATTATATCGAAAAGATCAAAGGCGGATGGACTGATATTGATGTCATTATCTGTACACCTACAGTTATGGCAAAAATCGGTGCTATCGGCCGTATTCTTGGTCCACGCGGTCTGATGCCTAATCCTAAGACAGGTACCGTTACCATGGATGTCGCAAGCGCCGTAAAAGAGGTAAAAGCAGGTAAGATCGACTTTAAGGTTGATAAACAGGGTATTATTCACGCTGCAGTTGGAAAGGTTTCCTTTACAGCTGAACAGATCACTGATAATGCCGCTGAACTTATCAATACAGTCATCAAACTGAAACCTCAATCTCTTAAAGGTACTTATGTCAAGAGTATTTTTCTCTCTTCGACAATGAGTAAAGGTATTAACATTGATATTAAGTCACTCGGTGCTGCCGAATAAATATTTGGGTTATGAAAAAAGAAGAAAAGGCACAAATTATTGAAAAGATAGCAGCACAAATGGCCGAGACTCCGGACTTTTACGTTACGGACATCGAAGGTCTGAATGCAGAGAAAACTTCACAACTGCGCAGAGCTTGCTTTGAAAAAGGCGTCAAACTTATGGTCGTTAAAAACACACTTTTTGAAAAACTTTTGGAAAAGTGCAGCGACGAAGAGAAGACTCTTTCCTCTACATTGACAGGATCGACAGCGCTTATGTTCACCACTACTCCTAATACTCCTGCAAAACTCATCAAAGAGATGGGTGCAAAGTTTGGGAAACCTACTCTTAAAGGAGCTTATTTACAGCAGTGCGCATATATTGGAGCTGAAAATCTTGACACTCTCGTTAATATCAAGTCTCATGATGAACTGGTAGCAGAGATCATATCAATTTTACAATCACCTGCAAAGAATGTTATTTCAGCACTTACTTCAAATGCTGGAGGCAAAATCGGCGGTCTTGTAAAGACACTTTCAGAAAAAGAATAACAATAATAACAAAATAAATCATTTAATTAATTATGGCAGATATCAATAAATTTGCAGAAGATTTAGTTAATCTTACTGTAAAAGAGGTCCAGGAATTGGCACAGGTACTTAAAGAAAAATATGGAATTGAACCGGCTGCAGCTGCAGCTGTTGTAGCAGCTCCGGCAGCAGGCGCTGCAGCAGGCGCTGCTGAACAGACTGAGTTCAACGTTATCCTTACTTCAGCAGGTCAGGCAAAATTGCAGATGGTCAAAGCTGTAAAGGAACTTACCGGTCTCGGACTTAAGGAAGCTAAGGAACTTGTTGACAAGGCTCCAGACGCAGTAATTAAAGAAAAGATCTCTAAAGCAGAAGCTGACCAGTTAAAAGCAGCTCTTGAAGAAGCAGGCGGAGAAGTTGAAATTAAATAAACTACTTCTCTCCCGATATAGGGAATAAAAATTCGGGTTTAGAGCCGGCTTAGGCTCTAAACCTTTTTGTCGTTTTTTTAAGTTTATTTACAACCAATCCAATAATAATGTCGCAAAAAACTAATAATCAGCGGATTTCATTCGCGACTTCAAAGGCCCTCCTTGACTATCCGGATTTTCTTGACGTGCAACTTAAGTCATTTAAGGATTTCTTCCAACTTGACACGACACCGGAGAATCGTCGCAATGAAGGGCTATTCAAGGTATTTCAGGAAGTCTTTCCGATAACTGATACACGAAACAATTTCGTATTGGAATTTATCGACTATTTCGTCGATCCTCCACGTTATTCGATTGATGAATGCCTTGACAGAGGTCTTACATACAGCGTTCCACTTAAAGCAAAATTGAAGCTGTATTGCACTGACCCTGAACATGAGGATTTTGATACCGTGATCCAGGACGTATATTTGGGGACTATCCCATACATGACGCCGAGAGGCACCTTCGTCATCAACGGATCTGAAAG
>CAZPLM010000168.1:3526-4817 GCA_964587275.1 uncultured Muribaculaceae bacterium
TCACAGTTACACCGTTCACCTGGTGTATTTTTCGGACAGAGCCTCCACGCCAACGGTACAAAATTGTACTCTGCCCGTATCATCCCGTTTAAGGGATCATGGATCGAGTTTGCAACAGACATCAATAACGTGATGTATGCATACATCGACCGAAAGAAAAAGTTACCTGTTACCACACTTCTCCGTGCTATCGGATTCGACAGCGATAAGGAAATACTTGATATTTTCGGACTTGCGGATGATGTGGCTGTAACAAAGACCTGTCTTAAGAAATGCATAGGCAGAAGGCTTGCAGGTGAAATCGTCAAGACATGGAACGAAGAATTCGTAGATGAAGATACTGGAGAGGTAGTCAATGTAACAAGATCGGCAAATTGTGTCGAGCGTGGCACAGTAATCGACGAAAAAGTCATAGAACAGATCCTTGATTCCGGAGCAACCACTATCCTGCTCCACAAGGATGACCAGCACGACTCGGACTTTGCGATCATTCATAATACTCTTCAAAAAGACACCTGTCATACAGAAATTGAAGCCATCAACTTTACATACAAGTTGCTGCGCAGCGCTGACCCACCTGATGACGCAACAGCGCGCGACGTTATTGAGAAACTTTTCTTCTCAGATAAGAGATACGACCTCGGCAATGTTGGACGTTACAGGCTCAACCGCAAGTTGAACCTTACTACTCCGGCCAATGTCAGAGTCCTTACCAAAGAAGATATTATTGAAATCATAAGATATCTTATCCAGCTTATCAATTCGAAAGCTACGGTAGATGATATCGACCACTTGAGCAACAGACGTATAAGAACCGTTGGAGAACAACTTTCCAATCAATTCAGCGTCGGTCTTTCCCGTATAGCACGTACTATCAGAGAGAGAATGAATGTCAGAGATAATGAGGTGTTTACCCCTATCGATCTGATCAACGCAAAAACACTCTCATCTGTAATCAACTCGTTCTTCGGGATAAGTCAGCTTTCTCAATTCATGGACCAGATCAACCCTCTTGCAGAAATGACACATAAACGTCGTCTTTCAGCATTGGGACCTGGCGGACTTTCACGCGAAAGAGCAGGATTCGAAGTACGTGACGTTCACTATACTCACTACGGACGTCTCTGCCCTATTGAAACTCCTGAAGGTCCTAATATCGGATTGATATCTTCACTCTGTATCTATGCAAGGATCAATGAACTCGGATTCATTGAAACGCCTTACAGGAAAGTCACTAACGGGGTTGTTGATCTCACGAACGATGGATGCATCTTCCTGAGTGCTGAAGATG
>CAZPLM010000169.1:0-4753 GCA_964587275.1 uncultured Muribaculaceae bacterium
ATGATGAAAACGTCGCTTTGACCAAAAAAGTAGTCGAGTATGCCCATCAGTTTGATGTTACCGTTGAGGGTGAGTTGGGCGTTCTTGCCGGAGTAGAAGATGATGTTCATGCAGAGGTTCATACATATACCCGTCCTGAAGAGGTTGAGGATTTTGTTAAGAAGACAGGTGTCGATTCTCTTGCTATTTCAATCGGAACTTCACACGGAGCATATAAGTTTAAACCCGGCCAGAATCCTCAGATTCGTCTTGATATTCTTCACGAGATCGAGAAGAGAATACCGGGTTTCCCTATAGTTCTTCACGGTTCATCAAGTGTTCCTCAGGATATTGTCGCTGAAATCAACCATTTTGGCGGCCATTTGAAGGATTCTATCGGTATTCCTGAAGACCAGCTTCGCGAGGCTGCAAAATCTGCAGTATGCAAGATCAATATCGACAGTGACGGACGTCTTGCAATGACGGCTGCAATCAGAAAAGTGTTCGTTGAGCATCCTGAAGAGTTTGACCCGCGTAAATATCTCGGTCCTGCACGTGAGAAATTGAAAGAGCTTTACAAGCACAAAGTGGTAAATGTTCTCGGCAGCGACAATAAAGCATAGCCGACAGCGTTTTATCTGAAATTTATCCAGCCCCGAATGTTAGACGACTGACATTTGGGGCTGTATCATTTAGACCTGTGTCTTATTTTATCTGACATTCCTGTAGATCAGCCAGATTGACATTGCTATGACGACTATGGCAACGAACCATTTGATAAACTTTTCTCCCCATTTGATGGCGACTCTTGAGCCGATAATGCCACCTGCAACGTTCCCGATCATATAGATTGCTGCAACGGGCCAGTTGATTTGACCATGTATGGCAAACGTTACAAGGGCAACAGGAGTATATATTGCCACAGCAAACTGTTTGATGCCGTTTGAATTGACCATATCAAGGCCTAACAGGAAAAATGAGGCGAAGATCAGAAGAATGCCTGTTCCTGCGTGGGTAAAGCCTCCGTACACTCCGATAATTGCAAATACAATATATTTCCAAATGCTCATTTCTGTATTTCCGATGAATGAGAATTTCTCCGACATTTTTTTACGGTCAATAAGCAGAAGACAGCAAACCAGCGGAAGAAGGACAGCCATTACTATCTCAATGATGTCTGTTTTAAGTGTGGCAGCCAGTTCTGCTCCGGCAAATGCTCCTATTCCCACAGCAATTCCGACTTTCAGCGCAAGATGGAGGTCTAAGTATCCGTTCTTCTTGAAAATAAAAGAGTTGACTGAAAATTGGGCCAGGACGCCCAGTCTGGTTGTCGCATTTGCCACGTTTATTGGCATCCCCATTGCCATAAATAATGCGTAAGAGATGGCAGAAGCCAATCCTGCGACTGTATTGATAAAGCCGACAAAACAGCCTGTCAGGATCAGAATGGCAATCATCCTTGGATCCCAAAATGGCGTATTTGCAAGAAAATCCAGCATTTGATCAAACATGGCTGCAAAAGTAGGAAAAATATGCCAAATTGTCCTTTATATCTCTGTTGGCAAATAATTTGTTTTAACTTTGCAAACCAATATTATGGATGAGATGAAGAAAGAAAATTTAAAGCACGAAGGGCCTAAATGTCCCGAAGAGAAAAAAAATCAGACAGATAATCAGAATAATGAAGTAAAGAACGAAGCAAATGCCGAGAAGGAGGAAAAGAGCAGAAAGAGTGAGGAGAAGGGGGCTGAGGAGAAGAAGAAGTTGGAAGAACTCGGTCAGAAACTTGCAGAGATAAATGACAAATATCTGAGACTTGCTGCAGAATTCGACAATTATCGCAGACGGACGGCAAAAGAACGGCTCGATTTGGTAGCCTCTGCAAGCGAAAATGTTATCAAGGGACTTTTACCTGTCCTTGATGATTTCGAGCGTGCTATTCAGGCTTTAAAGGATTCCAAAGATTCTGATGTGGCTAAGCAGGGGACTGAATTGATTTATAACAAGATAGTGGCTTATCTCAAATCGGAGGGGGTAGAGGCTATCAATGCTAAAGGTTCTGTTTTCAACACAGATCTTCATGAAGCTGTCGCTCAGTTTCCTGTTACAGACAAAAAGCAGGTCAATACCGTTGTAGATGTTGCTCAACAAGGATATACGCTTAATGGAAAGGTAATCCGTTTTGCTAAAGTTGTGGTAGGCATCTAAGACGGATTTTTTTTGTGTTAATAATGGAGTTTAAATAAATATATGGCTGAAAAAAGAGATTATTATGAAGTCCTCGGTGTTTCGCGGGATGCATCTTCTGACGAAATCAAGAAAGCCTACAGAAAAAAGGCTATTCAGTATCACCCTGATAAAAATCCGGGAAACAAGGATGCAGAGGAGAAGTTCAAAGAAGCGGCTGAGGCTTATGATGTCCTTAGCAATCCTGACAAGAAGGCAAGATATGACAAGTTTGGTCACGCAGGAATGAGTGGTGCGGCGGGAGCAAGTGCCGGTGGTTTCTCAATGGACGATATCTTCTCACAGTTCGGTGATATATTCGGAGGAAGGTTCGGAGGATTTAGCGGATTTGGAGGATTTGGCGATTTTGGCGGATTCGGAGGAAGGTCAAGAGCCGGAGGGCAACGGGTAACGCGGGGTTCAGATATCCGTATAAGAGTTAAGCTGACACTTTCAGAAATTGTACACGGAGTACAAAAGAAAATCAAGATAAACAAGTTGGTGGCTTGTCCCGACTGTCAGGGACGGGGAGCAATATCGGAGGCTGACATACAGACATGCGAACATTGTCACGGGACAGGGATGGTGACAAAAATAACCCAGACCATTCTCGGTCAGATGCAGACCTCGTCTCCATGTCCGGTATGCGGAGGAGAGGGAAAAAGAATCGTGAACCCGTGTCGTAAATGCGGTGGAAGCGGTCTGGTAAAGAAAGGAGAAGAGATTTCATTCAATGTACCGGCAGGTGTGGGTGAAGGTGTGCAGTTAACGGTGCAGGGGAAGGGAAATGCAGCAAGAAATGGCGGTATTAATGGAAATCTTCTGGTTGTCATAGAGGAAGAACCGCATCCTGAATTGAGAAGAGACGGCAATGATTTGATCTATTCTCTCTTTATCTCTATTCCTGATGCTGTAAATGGCTGCGATGCTGAGATTCCTTCGGTTGACGGTAAATTGAAAATAAAGGTCGATCCGGGCACTCAGCCTGGCAAGATATTGAGATTGAGGGGTAAAGGTATTCCTGATGTTAATGGGTACGGAGTTGGTGATCTGCTTGTCTATGTTCAAGTCTGGATTCCGAGAAAGATTGATAAATCTGAAAAGGAAATGATGGCAAAACTAAAAGCATCTTCTAATTTTGAACCTGACCCAAGCAGAGATGACAGGAATATTTTTGATAAATTCAAAGGCATATTCGGATAGAAGCTGGAAATGAAAAAAATATTGTTTTCGGCTATACTGCTTTGTTTAGCATTTTCAAATGTTTTCGGACAAACTGATCCATCGAAAGAAAAAGCTGTTTCACCGCTTAATCTTCCTATTTCATTTGCAGGTACATACGGTGAATTAAGACATAATCATTTCCATTCCGGTTTTGACTGGAGGGTTGGAGGAAAGGTCGGAGATCCCATTCATGCCATAAAATCCGGTTATGTATGCAGAATCAGTGTTTCAACAGGAGGATATGGAAATGCAGTTTACATAAGTCATCCTGACAGTACGATGTCTGTTTACGGACACATGTATTCGTTTGCTCCGGCTATTGCGGATAAGGTGATTAAAGAGCAGTACTCACAAAAGAATTTTTCAGTTAATATTTATCTTAAACCCAATGAGATCCCTGTTATTCAGGGAGATGTAATCGGTACAGTCGGCAGCACCGGCGCATCGTCAGGTCCGCATCTGCACATGGAAGTACGCAGGGATGGTGAAAATCTGCCGTTCAATTATGTTGCTGAAGGATATTATAAAGTGGTGGACAAACTTGCTCCCGTATTTCACAAGTTGATTTTCTACGCATTTGATGATGAGTCCGGTATTCCTGTTACTGAGAGACTTGAACAGATAAATGTTCCTTTTGCGCGTGGGACTTCAGTAAGTGTTCCGCAGAAAAGCTATGTGTGCATTGATGCTACTGACAGGATGGAGGGAACTTCAGGTAAACTTGCAGTTGAGGTATATGAGGTCATTCTTGATGGAAAAAGTATTTTCAAATATACAGCAGGTAATACGTCATATAGTGAAAATCGTTATATTCAGAGTATTGTCCAGTATGGTGAAAGTTATGAAGGTGGCAGGGATGTCGTAAAGAGTCATGTTGATCCCTGCAATGCTCTCTCTTATAAGATAAAGGCTGTAAATGACGGACTTATTGTATTGAATGATACATTGTCGCATGATTTGAAAATCTTGGCTGCGGATGTTTTCGGCAATAGTTCTTCAGTTTCTCTAAAAATCAAAAGAGATGATAATGTTGCAGCCGGTTTGCGACAATCAATTGACAGTTCAGCATTGAAGATGCTTTGGTACACTCCAAATATGTTTGAAAGCGAGGATGTTTCGTTTATGATCCCTTCAGGAGCGCTATACAACTCTATTTATTTCTCAACACGGAAGGTCGCTGAAGCAAATGCTGCTGCAAATTGTTATTCGCAGGTCTGGAGCCTCGGTGATCCGGCTGTCCCAATGCAGGTTCCGGCAACCATACGCTTCAAAATGGACGGAGTGCCTGAGAATCTTTGGGGTAAAGCGTTGATTGCTGCATTTG
>CAZPLM010000170.1:0-4695 GCA_964587275.1 uncultured Muribaculaceae bacterium
TCCTCACCGTCTTTTTTAACAATACGCGGTTCGATAGGGTCTTTCTCCCAATTATGGACTTTATCATTATTTTTCTGAGGGACCATATCCATGTGAGCCTGGAGGATAATGCCTCTTCTGTTTTCCATCCCCTTGGTAGCCGGCTTACGGATGATGACGTTGCCTATTTCATCTTTAATTGTTTCAAGACCGAGGTCTTTGCCGAATTTTTCGAGGAATGCGACCACTTTACCCTCTTTTTTTGAAGGGCGTGGAACTTGTGTCAAAGCATAGAAGTTTTTCCAAACTCTTTCCGGATTTAATTTTGCAATTGTCATAATTTATTGATTTTTAGTGTTTTTAATATGTTTAATTACTTTGTGATTACAGAATTAAGAGGGAATGTAAGTACTTCACCCAACTGATAGACCGGTACTCTTGTTTGAAGAAGCATCGTGTCTCCGTCAAGAATCTTGGCAGTAGCGACTGCAGGAACTCGATATTGTATCATCACACCG
Source organism: uncultured Muribaculaceae bacterium (assembly GCA_964587275.1). Lineage (GTDB taxonomy): Bacteria > Bacteroidota > Bacteroidia > Bacteroidales > UBA932 > CAZPLM01. The sequence goes on from CAZPLM010000170.1 coordinate 498, forward strand.
GGATTCTTTTTGCTTCCGGATACCCCATCGGTGCGGGTACTCGGAGTATTGTCAAGTGTAAGTTCTATCACAATAGGCCTTCCTGACATATTGTTTGCAGGAAGAAGTCCCTGAGTTTCGGAAAATCTGAATGCAATATACATTTGTTTTTGACTTCCCTCCTTTGGTACAACATCGAAACTCATAGTCTGTGTTGAGGTAGCGGAAATACCGAAAAACAGACTCATATATTCATTTTCAAGTCTGTTGATCTCTGAAATGGCCGAATTAAGGGCCTCACCTGAAAATGTTGCATCCGTATCGCCTGTGATAATTTCAATTCTTTTCCTGCGGAGATTGAAGATGTTTTGAGCGGTCTCATCTGCCTTTTTTTCAAGGGATTTTTCAACTACTTGATTTTGTGAAACTGATACTCTCTGAAAACCGCTCTCTGTATTGACATTTTTATATAATGTGGTAGTAGCGCTTGTCAAGTTTCCTTCAATGTCTTTTCCGGCAAAAGAGTCGTTGTTTGCAATTGATGGAAATCTCCATGATTCAGGCTTCCCTGTATAGCTGTCTGAAGTTATGATAAGCCCTTGTGAACAGAACTGCAGGAAGTTGGCTGCCGGTGTCTCTTTGCCTCCAAGATCAACGGCAATTCTTGTGTCAGAATCAGCTTCAATATACGGTGTCAGGTTGATTGATTTCAGACTGTATGTCGTTTCATTTTGCTGGCGAGCTGCGGTTCCCATATATTTTTGAGCATATTGGGCATAAGGCCCTGCTGTAAATATCTCTTTTTCAGCCTCAATGGTAAGAGATATCGTGGTAGAGGGGAGAGAATAAATGACAACTCCGGTGGGAAGCTGTTCATTACGTTTATAGGTCTGTGCGTTCAAGTTGAAAGAAATAAAAGCACAGAGCAGGATAGATCCCGTTGTAATTAAATGTCTCATATCATTTTTGTTTAATATTTTCTAAACCAATGTTTTTCCATCTTTTGTGGCTCCACAGCCAGTTGACTTTATTATTATTGATATCTTCCTCGAGCAGTGCGGCATATTGTTTCATGACCCACCCTTCCTCAGTTTCTGCAGCATTTTCACAAAGCAACTTCATTTTTAAAACATATTTGCCTCTTTTAATCCTATCGGTATAAAAGTAAACAACAGGCGTGCCGAGTTTTCTGGCAATTGATTCTCCGCCATTGAACCAGGTGGTCGGTTGATTGAGAAAGGTGCATTTGATCTTGGCTGATGCGCCCGGGTATTGATCCGAGTTGAAGAAATAGACCCAGCTTTTACCTTTATTCTCAATGACGAACCTCAATATTTTATTTGAAGGCATCAGGCAGTTTTTCCCCTTCTGATGCATGACTCTCATTCTCTTGAAAAGAATCTCAGACATCTTGTTTTCCAGTTTACGGTATGCAAATGTAGCTTGATAGTCAGAATAGTGTGGGGCTTTCTCTCCGTAATGGCGTATTCCGGAGAATAACTCCCAATTGCCGGCATGACTGAATAATACCACTACCGTGCCGTGTTTGTCAAAAGCATCGTCAAGAACTTCCATGTTTTCGATTGTGAAGAGGCCTTTCTTTCTTATCCTTGAAAAAGGACGTGTCAGGCTCCAGATTGTCTCGCACAGAATGTCAGTCATGTGAATGTAATAATCTTTGGCAATCTGCTTTAACTCTTTGTAATGAAGTTCCGGGAACGAACGTGCCAGATTGGTGTAAACCACGCTTACTCTGTATTTGCATATATCCCTTAGCAGCCATGCGATACAACTTGACAGCCAGTAATGGACCCTCAGCGGCAAAAGAGATACGATATAGAGAGGTATCAGTAATATCCAGCAGAGTAAACTTCTCATAATTAAATCTTAATCTAACAAAGTTACTAATAATTGTAAAAATCATATCAAAATTATAATAATTATTAACTTTACAATTCAAATCGTAAATAATAAAAAAATATAAATTATATGTTTAAAGGACAACCAAAGGGTTTATTCGCATTGGCATTGGCCAATACCGGAGAAAGGTTCGGATACTATACTGTACTTGCAATTTTTCTCCTTTTTCTTCAGGCTAAATTCGGTTTTACTGCCGCAGTATCAACTCAGATTTATTCGATTTTTCTTGCCGCAGTCTATTTTATGCCCCTTGTAGGCGGTATAATTGCCGATAAAATAGGGTATGGAAAATGTGTGACCACCGGTATAGGCGTAATGTTTGTCGGCTACCTGTGTCTGGCAATTCCAACTGCCCCGGATATGACAGGAAAGTTTCTGATGTTTGGTGCGCTGGCGCTGATTTCCATCGGTACAGGTCTTTTTAAAGGTAATCTTCAGGTTATGGTCGGTAATCTGTATGATAATCCAAAATATTCTTCAATGCGTGATGCAGCCTTCAGTCTCTTCTATATGGCAATCAATATCGGTTCCATGTTTGCTCCATCTGCTGCAAAGGCGATTACCAATCTGTTCCTTGGAAAAGCAGGGTTGTTTTATAATCCATCCGTACCTGCCCTGGCGCATCAGGTCCTTGACGGTACGATTAATCCTGAAAATGCGGCAAAATTGGGCGATATCGCTGCTTCGATGCAGGGGGCTTCAGGAATGGATCTTTCTCAGTTCAGCAGTTTTTATATAGAAAAACTCTCAACATCATATAATTATGGGTTTGCTGTTGCCTGTATTTCTTTGATAGTTTCAATAATTATTTATTATAGTTGCAGGTCGTGGTTCAAGGGTGCTGATGTCAATTCTAAACAGGCGGCAGCTGCAAACAACAGCAATGTCGTAGAACTCACGCCGGCACAGACAAAGAGTCGTATCTCTGCTCTGATGCTTGTATTTCTTGTGGTTATATTTTTCTGGATGGCATTTCAGCAGAATGGCGCTACGATGACTCTCTTTGCTCGCGATTATACTCAGGGATCAGGCATTTCAGGCTGGCTCAGGCTGGGCTTCAATATCTGGTGTCTTGCACTCATTGCGATTTCAGTATATACGCTTTTCGGCATGTTCCAGTCAAAAACCTCTCGTGGAAAGGGGATCAACGGTGGTCTGACTCTGTTGCTCTGGGCCGGGGCCTATCTGATTTACAGATCAATGGATACTTCAATCAATATTCAGCCTTCTGATTTCCAACAGTTTAATCCGTTCTTTGTAGTGGCTTTAACGCCGGTTTCAATTGCTATTTTTGGTTCACTTGCTAAAAAAGGCAAGGAACCTTCAGCCCCAAGAAAAATAGGATATGGAATGTTTGTAGCCGCCCTCGGTTTTTTGATTCTGGCAGCAGCATCTATCGGACTTCCTTCTCCTAAAATGCTCGCCGGCACACCTTGTCCTGCTGATGAGCTTGTAAGTCCTACCTGGCTGATGTCGACATATCTGGTTCTTACTTTTGCCGAACTTTTACTTTCACCGATGGGTATCTCGTTTGTCAGCAAAGTTGCTCCTCCAAAATATAAGGGTGCGATGATGGGGTGCTGGTTTGCCGCAACAGCTATCGGAAACTATTTGGTTTCGATACCGGGACTATTGTGGGACAAACTTCCATTGTGGGGAGTATGGATGATAATGATAACTCTCTGTCTGATCTCATTTATCTTCATCTTCTCCATTATGAAGAAGTTGGAGAATGCCACAAGAGTATAGAGGGGATTAGAATCTCAGTTTGCTGTAAACAAGTTTTTTCCCGGAAAGGAAAAATTTCAGGATAATACTGCCCTTGTAAAGGCCTATGTCATTCCTTTCCTCAGAAAAGACGGAGGTCTCAGCACTCTTTTTCATCCTCCTGTAATCCCTGTGGGCGCGAATTACTGCCCTGAAATACTGGAATTTACCCGTCAGAAGATAGACTGCTCCGGATGCTCCGTCTAAAATTTTCCTGGTGGAGATGATCCTCCATCTCACATTGGTAGGGAGGTTCTTATAGAGCATCAACAGGTTGTTTCTATAATTGAAATAGAGCTTTTTCGGTGAATTGTTCGGCAGAGTCCCTCCTCCGACATGGTAAACGACTGAAGAGGGTACAGCCCAAACCTGGAATCCAAGTAACTTGGCTCTCCAGCACATATCAATCTCCTCCATGTGGGCAAAAAATGCTTCATCCAAACCCCCGAGGTGGTGATATAGAGATGCCCGAATAACCATACACGCTCCGGAAGCCCAAAAAAGTTCCTCAGGTTCGTCATATTGCCCGTTA
>CAZPLM010000171.1:0-4659 GCA_964587275.1 uncultured Muribaculaceae bacterium
GGGTGTTGAAGGTTTCGGATACGACCCTGTATTCATCCCTGAAGGGATGGACAAGACTATGGCAATGCTTTCTCTCGATGAAAAAGATCTTATTTCCCATAGAGGAAAGGCAATGGAAAAAATGCTATGCCATCTCTCAGCCGTTCACAAATAATAGTTCTCCATCTCACAAAATATGGAGAAAGCGGAATTATCCTGCATACGCTGGATTCCGTTTCAGGAAGACGCAGCCTATATCTACAGGGGGTCGGCAGACGAAGTAACGCCTCTGCAACCGCACATTTCCACAGTCTAAGCATTCTTGACGTGATAACATATACCTCTTCAAAGAGTTCTCTGTCATATTTGAAAGAATATTCTCCATCTGTCACCCTCGACTCAATACGCACTGATATTTACAAAAGTACCATTTCCCTTTTTATCAGTGAGGTCCTCTACAGATGCCTGAAGGAGGAGAATGGAGACCAGGCACTCTTTAACTGGTTATGTGAAGCCATAACAGCATTAAATGAAATGAAAGAGAGTTGTGCCAATTTCCACCTCTGGTTCCTGACAGGCTTTTGCAGTAAAATGGGTTTCTGCCCCAAAGACAATTATGGCGGAGATAATCTGCTTTTTGACGCAGTTTCAGCCTCATATATCCCTGCATTTGCATCATCAGATATTGTTTTTTCCTCAGAAAATTCGGAAATTCTTCACATAATGCTTTCATCTTCATTTGAAAAAGCAATGCAATTGAAACTCTCCGGCTCGCTCAGGTCTGATTTTGCTTCAAATATGTTGAAATATCTCTCATACCACCTGGGAAGTGAAATTAATATTAAGTCCCTCTCTGTAATGCATCAGATATTTTGTTAATTTTGCGACTAAATGTCAGTAATCAATAAAATATTCCTTCTATTTTCTTCGGAATTGCTAAAAACTCTCGAAGCGGGGAGGAAAAACCCTCGCCTTTTGCAGAACAGGGTATTTGATGACCTGTTGAAGGGAGGAAATCAGACTGTTTTCGGAAAAGAGCATTGTTTTGACAAAATCAGATCTGTTGAGGATTTCCAGAAATATGTACCTGTACGGGAATATGATGACTTTCAACCATATATAATGAGGATTAGAAATGGTGAAGATTATGTGCTTTGGAATGAGAAAACCACTTTTTTTGCAAAAAGTTCGGGTACAAGTTCGGATAAAAGCAAATATATCCCCATTACAAAAGCCAATCTGTTGGGATGTCACTATAGAGGAATGAGAATGATGCTGACAAACTATGTCCATCTTTTTCCTGACTCAAGGTTATTCACCGGCAAATCACTCACATTAGGAGGAAGCGTAGCTGCCGACATCAATGAACACCACTTCAGCGGTGACTTGTCAGCTATTCTGCTTAAAAACAGCCCGAAACTTGCCGAATTCGTGCGTACCCCGTCCAAAGGAACAGCCATGCTTGATGACTTTAATGAAAAAGTCGAAAGGATCTGCAAAGAGTGCAGCAATGAAGACGTAACAAGTTTTTCCGGCGTTCCATCCTGGAATCTTATTATGATAAGGAAAATCCTCGAATATAATAATACTCCATATCTTACCGATGTTTGGCCTAACATCGAACTATTCATGCACGGAGGTATCAATTTCGAGCCATACAGGAAGCAGTTTGAAGCTGTTATCCGAGACAAGAAGGTTCGGTTTTTTGAGAATTACAACGCTTCTGAAGGTTATTTTGCATTTCAGGATGATCCGTGTGACGACAGTATGCTTCTGACTCTTGATAATGGCGTTTTTTATGAGTTTATTCCGATTGAAGATATTGATAATAATCATTACAGAGAAGCCGGATATAAGGCTCTTTGCATTGATGAAGTCAGAACAGGCGAGCATTATGCAATAGTGATCTCCACAAATGCCGGACTTTGGAGATATCTTATCGGCGATGTCGTAGAGTTCACTTCTCTTTACCCTCACAAGATTGTTATTTCAGGCCGCGTTAAACTGTTTATCAATGCCTTCGGTGAGGAACTGATGATAGGAAACGCTGAAAAAGCTCTTGCGGATACCTGCCGGAATAACGACGCCACAGTGGCAGATTATACAGTAGCACCTGTTTATATGGACTCCGAGCACTCCGGCGCACACGAATGGGTAATCGAATTTGAGCAGGAACCGGCTAACTTGAAGAAATTTGCCAAAGATCTCGATACAGCCCTCTGCCAGGTCAATTCAGATTATGACGCCAAGAGAAACCACACCGGGACAATGGAAATGCTTCATCTTTCGGTCGCCCCTTCTGGTACATTCTACAAGTGGATGAAATCCCGCGGAAAGATCGGAGGCCAAAATAAAGTGCCTCGCCTTTCAAATGAAAGAAAATATGTAGAGCAATTGAAAGAGCTTATTCCTGCGACTAAACATAAGTCTGAGAAAAGGACGGTAAAAGTCAAACCGGAAGTCACCACAAAAACCGAAATAAAGGCTGAGCCGGTTGTTGAAGAGACAGAAAATAAAGCAGAGAAAAAAAGCACAGGCGAGTTCACAGGTGAACTTTTCTAACCTTTTAACAGAGCATAATTTCTCAACTGGAGGCCTTTCAACACACCGATCGATTGAAGGCCACTCGCAGACTGTCAATTTCGAGCAAAAATGCCATAGATGGAGCTGCCTGAGCCGGACATTGAGGCATATATGGCACCACGATCATAGAAAGACTGTTTAATATCGGCAAGGCGGGGATACATGGTGAAGATACTTTTCTCAAAGTCATTCGCAAGCAGAGATTTCCACTCCGAAACAGGACGTGAAAGCACCTCAGCCAATGGAACAGGAGGAACGGCGGGGACAATACCGGCATAAGCCTCTTTGGTAGAGATGAAAATGCCCGGATTTACAATTTCAATTCTATACCGCGAAAGGTCAAGATCAAAAGGAGAAATAACATCCCCCTTACCCCTGGCCATTACCGGTTTGTTGGAAATAAAAAACGAACAGTCGCTTCCCAGCTCATTTGCGTATCCTGCAAGAAATTCCCTGTCTATTCCAAGTGAAAAGAGTCTGTTCAGCATCATAAGAGTAAATGCCGCATCAGAGGAACCACCACCCAACCCCGCACCGACAGGAATTTTCTTGTAAAGATGGATTGCCACAGGAGGTAACTTATATGAAGTTGAAAGCAGACGATACGCCTTTAAACATAAATTGTCATACGGATCACCATTATACTTCAGCCCATACTGGAACATCTGAGGTTTGTCTGAATAGACTATTTCAAGCACATCGGCCAACCCAAAATACGGAACAAAAAGAGTCTCGATGTTATGGAAGCCATCAGACCTTTTCTCCACAACATTAAGCCCAAGATTGATTTTCGCATTAGGGTAAGATATCATATACTATCCGCACTTCGAATATCCGCAGTCCATACATACAAGACACCCCTCCTGGTATACTAAATTATGACCGCCGCATTTCGTGCATTTTTTACCGGATTCATCACGAGTACCATCCGGAATATAACGCTTCAATGCTCTTTCTACGCCATTTTTCCAAGTATTTATGGATTCGCTGTCCAATTCAAGACCTTGTATGAGATTGATAATGTCCACTATAGGCATTCCATTTCTAATCACACCTGAGATCAGTTTGGCATAGTTCCAGTACTCTTTGTTGAACATATGCGAGATGCCCCCTACAACATTTGGATACCCATAAGCATCCTCATAATGGAAATCATACCTGGATTTTCCGGTATTTATATCCCTCTCCTTTACAATCCACCCTTTCTCTATCGACAAAGGAATATTTCTCGTCTGTTCATCCACTATACCGGTAAAAATCTCATACGGCTTCCCGTTCATCTTGCCAATCAACGCAATCCACTTCTCCTTGCCGTTACTGAAACGTACCACATCGGCCTCAAGGGACTGCGGACGCTTTTTCACTTTTATTACAGATTCATCTTTATTGGCAGAAATCAAAACTCCGGAGCGTGACCCCTCGCGATACACTGTTATTCCTTTGCATCCTGATTCCCATGCGGTCCTGTACACCTCACTCACAGTCTCTTCAGAGATGTTTTCCGGCAGATTTACTGTCACGCTTATAGAGTGATCAACCCACTTTTGAATTTCTCCCTGCATCCTGACTTTGGCTACCCAGTCAATATCACCTGCATTTGCCCTGTCATACGGGGATTTCTTCATCAGTTCATCCAGTTGCTCCTGATCCATCCTCAAGACTTCATCCTTTTTATACCCCTGAATCTCAGCCCATGTAATGAATTTATGATGGAATACAAAATATTCCTCAAAGCAATCTCCATTCTCATCCTTGAATGCGATATTCACATTCTTATCGGTAGGATTAACTTTTTTCCTTCTCTTATAAAATGTCCTGAAAACAGGCTCAATACCGGAAGTTGTCTGCGACATCAGACTTGTAGTACCTGTGGGAGCAATTGTAAGCATGGAAATATTTCTCCTGCCCTGAACGGTCATTTTCTCATAAAGATCCGGATCTGCCATTTTGATTCTGAGAACCATAGGATTATTCTTTTCCTTATCGGCGTCATATATAGGAAATGCTCCTCGTTCTGATGCCATATCTACCGAAGATCTGTAAGACTCAACCGCAAGCTCTTTCTGGACCCTTACTGCAAATTCAATAGCTTCCTCT
>CAZPLM010000172.1:0-2117 GCA_964587275.1 uncultured Muribaculaceae bacterium
ATATGGGAGAAGTAGAAGGGAACACATACCGTCATACATTACTCTGACTTCCACCCCTTTCCTGGCTTTTTCTACGAGAATATCCTTAAATTTAGTACCAATAGTATCATCATCAAACACATAGGACTGGAGGTGGATATGTTCAGTTGCATTGCAAATATCTTCATACATTGCATCAAGAGCCTCTCTCCCTGAAAAAAAGAACCGGATATCCGAATTGACGCAAACAACGCTGTAATTACCGATAAGATTTTGATGAATCATCCTTTTGTAAGGAATGAGTTCCTTTGCAATATTGTCGGGATCTTTGAAAAAAACTAATTGAGACTGGGCAATTTTCTTTCTATACCCAAGGTCCTTCACGCCTTTCTTGTTGTAAATAAATCTTTTCCTGTAATTCTGTCCAAGAAACAGATAAAGTATCAATCCTATATATGGAAGCAATACCAGGACAATAACCCAGGACAGAGTCTTAACCGGATCTGTTTTCTTAAGAATCAGCCTTGACCCGACATAAACAACGAGGACGATGTTTGCTACATACAACGCCAATGAAATGATACGCCATATTTCAGCCCAACTCATATCTTCTTCCTTTATTAATTGCTATCTTTTTCAGCCTCATACAACAGAGCTATTCCACCGGAAAGAGAAGAATAACCGTTTTTAACAAACCCTGCCACATCAAATTCCGCCAAAAAGTCTGAATAGGCAGGAAAACTCATAACAGAAGAGTGCAGATATTCGTATGCAGCTCTATTTTTGGAGAGCATTCCACCCACAAACGGAAGAATATTCTTGAAATAGAAGAGATAAACAGCTCTCCATATTTTATTTCGCGGAGTCGCGAATTCAAGAATAACAAGCTTTCCATCTCTCTTCAACACCCTGTATATCTCTTTCAGGCATTTTGCCCTGTTGTCAAAATTTCTAATGCCGAATGAAATTGTTACCGCATCAAAACTCTCATCTTCAAAGGGTAAATTATCAGCAGATGCATTTATCAACTGTGGAAATGCTCCTTTGATTGACTTTGCATTACCCTGAACTCCAGCGGTGTCATTCAAACCTTCAATACGGCTTTTCTTCAGATAGAGATCGATCTTTTTCCTTGCCACAGCGAGCATCCCGTCTGAAATATCAGCTCCCGTGACATTAAAGTCTGATTTTAAAAGAGCCAACATTGAATCTCCTGTTCCACAGGCAAGATCAAGGACATCATTACCGGTTGAAATTTGTCTCAACGCTCTTACAAGGCGTTTACGCCACGAAACATCCACGCCTAATGAAAGGATATGATTGATCTTGTCATATTCAGAAGAAATACCGTCAAACATTCCTGAAATGACCTCTGTATCCTTTGCCGGTCCGGACATCATTCTATAAAATCAGAAATCTGTCCCAACTTATCATCATCGATTCTCAACTCACCTTTTGTAACATGGCCGAGAAGTGTCAATTTGACATTATTGTCAAACATCTTGTCTACAAACTCATTTTCCTGATCCTCATCAAGCGCAATAACTGCCGCATAGCCGCACTGTCCATGAAGAAACTCTTCATCTTCTATCTCGGAATCGCCTGTAATATCAAACCCAAGCATATTTGGAGTACAGCACTCGACTAAAGTACTGAACAATCCCCCATTTTTTTTGATAAAGCAGACACTGTTTACATTCCTGTTCTTAATTTCTTCTACCAAAGGGAGCAGAATATTAGGCTCGATTGCAAAATCATTTTCTTTATCAAGCTTGCCGAATAAATAGAGAGTGTCGCCTTTTTTTGCAAATGCAGAAGGCACCATTTTACTTATTTCCTTGATATACTTATCTATCATATAAAAACAATAAAAATTTTCACTAAGGTAGCACTTTTTTTTGCTCAAGTGAAAAAAAAGGTTGTATATTTGCACTCCTACAAGCCCAGGTGGTGAAATTGGTAGACACGCCACTTTGAGGGGGTGGTGCTCGCATAGGGCGTGCAAGTTCAAATCTTGTCCTGGGCACAAAAGACGTTATCATTTCGATAGCGTCTTTTTTTTTGCACCCGGCGAAGGTCAAAGTATCAGCACCGCTGATGGTTGAATTGTCACTCTGGCTTACCGTGGCAGGAAACCG
>CAZPLM010000172.1:2127-4645 GCA_964587275.1 uncultured Muribaculaceae bacterium
AAGCAAGGATCTGATAATAGCCACCGATATCTTCCGATATATTCACAAGATTCTTCCCAAGACCAAAATTTATTGAGAAAATTGACATTACAAGTTCAAACCTCAGTGAAAGACCAATTGAACATTGTTCCTTGAATGCAGGACGATAGAACTGAAGCTCACCATATTCGCTCCTGTCGGCGAGATGTTCTTTAATATTTGCACTCTCATCATATTGAGCGTCAAATGAAATTCCGGCCCTGAAATATTTGTTGAAATTGTACATTGGATAGAAATTGAATCCTGCTATTGCAAAAACGCCTGGAACAATGTAACTGACATCGCCAATTATAAGACCCTTCTTTCTAACAGCGCCGTAAAGGACCAAATCATAAGTTATTATATTAGGACCTGAAACAACTCCTGCTGATGATTTATTTCGTTTTGGTGTTTGGCTCTTGTTGAAACTGAAATCTCTCATCACGCCTAACCTTGCTCCAATATGATTGACACCGCTGTTTGGATAATTGGTGTTGCCATTTGAAAAATGAGTCAAATCTATACCGGCAGTCATTTTCCAGTTCCGGTCAACCTGCCAATCCAAAAGAAGCGCAACATTCATATAGGCATTGACGAACGAGCCAACCACAATATTATAAGGATTGGTCTGTCTATCATATTTATGCCAGAAAAACGATGCCCCGAAGTTCCATTCATAATCAAGAGTAAGTGAGTTTGATAGACGTGCAATCTTTGCTCCCTGGAACAAATAGACTGCAATCGGAGATCCTATCTCATCCTGGTTGAAAAATGTATTGTATGCAACCCCTATCCCCTGATACGCAGAAGGATATAACTTACCCATACGGGAATCAGGACTAAACTTATACGCATATTTCAAGTGAAAAGACAAAGATTTATCAATCGGCGCACCCTTTCTGTTATAATCCTCAAAAAAACCATTTGTCGGGAAAATATATGCTCCTCTAATATCAGCACCAAAAAAATATCTGTTTCTCTGCTGAACTGTATCACACTTTACCAGCTGTTCAGCAGCACCGGCATCCGACCTCATCCCGACATCCTGCGCCAAAGCCTCGCTCCGCACAGAAAGTACAAAAGCAAAACAGGCCAGAATCTCTATCAGATAGCATTTCATAGAACAAAGATAAAACTATCCTGCTACCAAATAAAGCAAATTTCATTCGTTTTTTATTCATACCCACACATCTGACATTTTTTTTCTAATTTTACAAAGTATTAAACTATGTAAATAATGTCTGTACTTCTCATCATATTCGGATTACTTTCAGACTGCTTTCTATCTGTCCTTGTAGGACTTGTCGGCAGCAGACGCAACATCGGCTTCGGCTGGGCATTCATTCTGAGCCTCATATTCACCCCACTTATCGGACTTTTATTTACCCTGATTTCCCGAGAAAGACCATACACCGAAAAGAATAAATACGGCTGCAAAATTCTCGATGCCGGCTGCGGTGAATGCTGGTACACCTCGAATATATACGAATACTTAGTTAAGAATGGCATAAAGCCTAAAATGCTTGCGCTGGATATCTCAAAGGATGCTCTTGCTGCGGGTGCGAAGCGTAATAAGGAAATTGAACTTGCGGTTGCAAGTGTATTTCATCTCCCTGTGAAGGAAAACTTCTGCAACATGGTGCTTTCCGTCTTCGCACCTTTCAGCGGCGAGGAGTTTAGCCGCGTATTGAAAAAGTGCGGTATAATCGTTAGAGTAATACCTCTGGAGAAGCATTTATTGAGCTTAAAAGAAGCTGTTTACAAAAGCGTGTATGAAAACAAGGTAGAAGACTGCGCTCTTGATGGGTTTGAACTGCTTGAAAAGAAGGAAGTCCGGGGAATGATACATCTAGCCTGCAATCAAGATATACTTAATGTTTTTACAATGACTCCGTATTATTACAAGACCTCAGCCGAAGATCAAAGAAAATTGCGCGAAATATCCGCTCTAGATACTGAAATTGAATTCGGCATATTTACCTATCGCAAAAAGTAAGTCTGCAGCAAGAGTTTATTGCTGATGCCGAAAAAAGGGCTAACTGATTTTGAGTATTATTTAGCCCTTTTTTATATCCTGTGATTGCGAGTGGGAATAGATAGAACACAACCCCGAAAGTCTAGACGCATCAAGGCTTTAGGGGTTAGTTTTTTTCTCTCAAAGGATTAACTGCATTTTTTTACAAAGATTAAAATATTTTGAAAAATTACCTTGACAGATAGAGTAATGCATGCTAGGATACCTATGTCAGATAGAACTCTATCAGACAGAACACTGTCTAATAGAGTATTACCTGCAATAGAAAGAAACTATGAACAAGGAGGGCTGTATTTGATTAGCAGTGATATTATTCGCGGCCATCTGGACGCCATTATACTGCGTTTGATCTGCGAAAAGGACCGCTACGGATATGAAATATCAAAAGAGATTTCGAGGAGAACAAAAGACGAATTTCAAATTAAGGAAGCAACGTTATACGCCGTTTTCCAGCGGCTCGAAAAG
>CAZPLM010000173.1:0-4625 GCA_964587275.1 uncultured Muribaculaceae bacterium
TAATGCATTTGGAGGCATTTACAGCAAATGCGCTTCCTCTCTCACTGATGTCCTTATGCCACTAACTGTAAAGGTGATCGGGAAGAATGCTTTTTCAGGATGTACATCATTGAAAGCAGACTTTTCACTGTCGGAAGGAATAGTTACAATAGGTGAAGAAGCTTTTTCAGGGTGTACCTCTTTTACCGGAGACTTTACTATTCCGGGATCCGTTTCTTCAATTGGAGCCAATGCTTTTGCCGGCTGTTCATCGATCACTAACTTTTTTGTTAAATGGCCGGTCCCAATAGAATATACCGCAAATATGCTTCCTCTGACAGCTTCAGTATCTGTCCCGTATCAATACGCTTCAGTTTATCTGAATGCCACAGGCTGGAATTCCCACGTGTTGTTAGTCTATTTTGTGGGGATACTCATATAACAGTCAAACTTTTTGTCGAGCTACTTGATCGAAAATATTTTTGAAAAGCCTGTCATGTCGAAGACCTCTTTGATCTCCGGTTTCAGGTTTTTAATAACAAGCTTTCCGCCTCTCGACATCACACTTTTTTGAAGTGTCAGGAATAATCTCAGACCGGAACTGCTGATGTAGTCAAATTTAGAGCAGTCGAATTCTATGTCAGGATTTGCTCCTGTCATGAGAGGGGCCATTTTCTTTTCAAAATCTTCAGCATTTGTGGTATCAAGTCTTCCTTCAATTTGCGCAAATGTTTTGCCGCTTTCACCGGCGTTGAGTATCAAGTCCATATTTTTTGTTTTTGAGTTTGCTAATATATGAATTATTTTATTTGTTTGGTCATCGTTAGAATATTTTTGTCGTTTTCACGGCGATATTCGACACTATCCATGATATTTTTGACCATAAGGATACCGAGCCCGCCTATCTGTCTATCCTCTGCAGAAAGAGTGATGTCTGCATCGGGTTTGGCAAGTGGGTTGAATTCGACTCCTGTATCGCGGATTTCGAATGTCAGCCTTATCCCTTTCTTTGAAAAGATAATCTCGATGGTATGATCTGTCTCTCCCTTTGGATATGCGTAGAAAATCACATTGGAAACAGCCTCTTCCATTGCAAGGTTAAGGCTCATGACCAGAGACGGATCGAGTTTCATATCTTCACCTATTTTTTCGATAAAATTGGTTACGACTGTCAATTCATCGACCTGATTCTTGATTACAAGTCTCCTGTTTCCTGCTTGAAGTGCAGCTGAGACAGAGCCGCTGTACTTTAATACGAGCATCGTGAGGTCATCGCTTTGAGGAGCACCTTTGACATGCTCTTCGACTGAATTGAACATAATACGGATCAATGTTTCAGCATCTGTCCTGACTGCGCCAACAGCCTTGTCAGAGTTATTTGTGGCCTTGTCAGTATTGCCAGCATTATCAGGGACAGGGACATTCTTTATTGCTTCAAACATACGATGTTCGTTGAAGAGATCCTTTTCTGCATTTTCAGCCTCTGTGAGTCCGTCCGTGTAGAGGAACAGGGTCGAACATTCATCAATGTGAATGTCCTGGTCTTTGTATTCGAAATCACTGAACAATCCTACAGGCATATTCGGCTCTATCGGAAGAAACGACAATGTTCCGTCCGGTGTAATAAGACAAGGCGGATTGTGTCCAGCATTGCAATAGTGCAGAGATCCGTTTCCAAGCTCAAGAATACCCATAAAGAAAGTAACGAACATATTGGACTCATTCGTTTCAGATATTGCTTTGTTCATTGACTTTACTATCAGAGCAGGATCTTCAAGAGTGGCTGCTACTGATCTGAACAGGCTTCGTGTTACAGCCATAAACAGTGATGCGGGAACTCCCTTTCCGGAAACATCCCCAATGCAGAAATAAAGCCTTTCTTTGTCAATGAAGAAGTCATACAAATCTCCTCCTACTTCCTTTGCAGGACAAAGTGTTGCAAAAAGGTCGACATCACTTCTTTCCGGGAATGGAGGGAATATCTTAGGAATCATTCCCATCTGTATTTGACGTGCGATTGTCAATTCGCTCTCAATCCTTTCTTTAGCGGATGTCGTCTCTTTTAATTCTGAAATATATGTTGTAAGGGACTTTTGCATATAGGCAAAAGAATCTCTCAACATTCGCATCTCATCGTGAGATTGAATCTCCGGCAAAGGCGTTTCAAAGTTGCCCTCTGCTATAGTCATTGCTGATTTTGAGAAGATGCCGAGCGGCTTTGAAAGGCTTTTAACAATGAAATACACTATGAAAAACAATAATATGAGCCCGATGATCAAAATGGCCGTCAGTACTTTGGACATCTTGATTACGCCTGAAAAAACATCTCTGTGCGGACAAACAATCGCCAGAGACCAACCGGTAGTAGGAACAGGAGCAAATATGACAAATGACAGTGTATCATCATTCTGTAGCGTTACAATTCCGGATTTGCCTGCAATCATCTCTTTGCCCAAATGGTGAACTGTCGTGTCTTTCATATCCATTGTGGCTGTAAAGACGGTCTCATTAAGTATTCTTTCCGGTTTGGGATGCACAATATATGCGCCTCCTTTTCCTATCATCAGGTTGTAGGAACTCTCGTAAGGCTTGATGTTGTTAACTATATCAACAAGCCATGTGATTGGCAAGTCGGCAGTTATGACACCAATAAAATTATTGTCAGGATCATATAACGGGCGGGTATATGTACACATTATCATGTTACCGGCACTTGAATCAAAGAACGGATCTGTCCAGTAAGGCTTTCCCAACAGGCGCGGGATCTGGTACCAGTCGCTGAATTCATATTGATATTCGTCGCTTCCAACCTGTTTTGTACTTATTGAATCAGCCTTGCCGTCAATTGAATCCTGAGATGAATAGATAGAATAATATTTTTTATTTTCAAAATAATAGGGCTTGAATGCAATCCTGCATCCTACAATATATGTGTTGTTTTTTACAATTCTGCGAGATACTTCTTCAATTACCGTGTTGGAGTTTGTACCTGAACTGACGGCCCACTGTACATCCATTGCCATATTATCAACCGCTGTTGAAATACCGGTGAGAATGTTTTCAATCTCAAGGTTTGCCGCCTTAATCTCTGCTGACGCACTTCTGATCGCTTCTTTTTTGATAAGACTGTGTGAATACATATAAGATACCCCGGCTGCCAGACAGAATAGAACGGCAGTCAGGAGGATTACGTAAAAGCTTAATTTTCCGGAAAAGGATTTGTCTATAAATAGAAACCTGCGTTTTTTGTTATTATCTTCAGTATTATCCATTGTTATAATTATTAAAGATTAACCACAAAGTCTTCAAACTTGGCAGAGTTGAGCATAAAGTTGTTTCTAAGCAAAAGATTGACAGCAAAATCGAATCTGTCTTTCGTTATTGTGTAAGGGTCTTTTCCGTCTGTTTCCTGAAGCTTTAGAATGACGTCAAGCATATATTCCTGATTAACTCTGTTTGTAGGAATATTGTTTTCTTTTACCAGTTTCATTACATAATCTATAGTCTCTTCCTTATTATCCGGATTACGTACCCATTCCCATCCCTTTTTTGTGGCATCGGCAAATTTCTTAAGCACATCCTTGTTTTTCAGATAATAACTGCGAAGTGCATAAAATCCATCTTCCGGAACGTCATATCCGAGATCTCTGAGGAAAATCTTCTGATTGTCGCCAATATCCGCTCCGGACATTACAAGCTGGAAATACTCATTGTATTCCATACAGAGAGTGGCGTCGATTGCACCTGATATATATAACGCTATATTGTTCAGATACTGAATCCACTCGACTTTGAGATCATGTTCGATCGCCATTGCGATGCCGAGTTCCGAAAATCCGGCGGCCCATCTGCCGATCTTCATTTTATTTAGGCTCTTGATGCCATTTAGAGGTTGATGGGAGACTATCATCAGGGAATTGTGCTGTGATGTCTGGAGAAAATTTACGATATCGATACCGGTGTCGTAAGATAACAGCGCTTCGATGAGTTGAGATGTAATGATATCTGTCCTGCCTGATGTCAGCAGATAGACAGATGACATAGAAACAGATGGGTGAATAATTTCCACATCCAGTCCTGCTTCTTTGTAGAATCCCTTTTCGTAAGCCATATATATGCCGGCGAACTGTGATTGAGGTGTCCACTGCGGGGTAACCCTTACTTTTTGAAGAGTTTGGGCAATAAGCAGAGAAGGTATTACGGCAAAAATGGTAAAAAGAAGTATTTTACGCATAGTCATAGTTTTTATCTTGTCTTTTCAACACATAAAGTTAATAAATCAATTCAAAAAATGAAATATGACATATAAAATAAAAAGGATGGCCGTGTAATTCAGCCATCCCTCATTATTATAATGCGTTATATGAGCTTGAGTGATTAAAGGAGCATTTGAGATCTTGAAGCCCCGATGATCTCCTTAGCGTCAAATATCTGCTGGCGAAGTTGCTTCATATCGATAGCATTGATGATCTTAAGAGGGATCAATGCTGCCTGTACCTTTTCAAGTCCGGCGCAATATGGAACAAGTTCATCAAGAGCTGAAAGAACAAGAACCATGCGGTAAGAGAGTTCTGATGCAGTCTCATCTGTGAAGCAGGTCATGAACAAGTCAATGTTCTGTGACATAACATAAAGTGTCTCAATCA
>CAZPLM010000174.1:0-4624 GCA_964587275.1 uncultured Muribaculaceae bacterium
TTTTGGGCGACAGTATCGTTCGCAACATAAACATCCTGTTCGCAATATCCGATAATACTGCGCCAGCCTGTTATGTTATTACGGGAAAGAGGAACTCCGTCAATGAGAATATTTCCGCTTTGAGGTGTATAGAAACCGAGGAGTATATTGAATAATGTGCTTTTTCCGCCACCCGTAATCCCCCTTATTCCAATAGTTTCTCCTTTTCTAACCGAAAGCGAGAAGCCACTCAGTATCGGATGTCTCTCTTCAAAAGAGAACCGGATGTCATTAATTTCGATAGAGTGTTCAAATTTGAAATCAGCCTGTTTCTTCGTTATTGTTTCAGGATCCTTTTTTTCTGATTGTGTAAATAAATCGCTGATTATTTCAAGGACATAATCATTGTTTTGAAGTATGGTTATGCCGTTTACGATACTCATTACTGATGGAACAAGCCTGATTGCCGCAAATCCGAAAACCACAAACAGGGCAGTAGAAGCACCTCCTGCAGTTCCTTTCAAGAAAAGAATAATCAGGGCCACCGCAACGCATATCTGTGATATTGCAGAGGGAATACGCTGATATACAGTGGTTTTTACGGTAGCATCGCTGATTTGTTCAAGACCTTTCTCGAAGTGGTCACGAACAGAATCAAATGAATTGTTTACTATCAGGCTGATATGGCCCCTGATTGATTCCTGTACTATTCGGGCCTGTTCTCTGCGCGCTTCATAGCTCTTTTTACCGAAGTATTTGATTTTTTCCCTGACGTAAAAATAGTAGATCAAAAAGAGCGGTATCATTGATGCAAAAACGAGAACGGAGGCCAATGGTGCTACAATGAATGCAAGAACAGTCAGCCCAAGTGCGATGACACTGTTTGCAAGAATGTCCATCAATGTCCCGACAACATTAAGAGCATAAGAATAACAGGCTCCGTTTATATGAAAAGCGAGTTGCGATGAGTGTTGCTGTCTGAGAAACAGAATACCTTTTTCGTGGAAAAAATCGAACATTTTTTCCGAGAGGCTTTTGTATATTTTCAACAGATAACGATTCTTCACACTTTCGAACCACACAGTGAAAATGCTCTTCAATGGAATAAAGAGAAGCGCAACTAATCCAAGCACGATACCGAAATTGCTGATTGAAGTAAACCCGAATCGGTTGAATACAGAAGCTATGAATGAGTTGTCCTGAATGCTTGATGGATCAAGTATGACAATGATGACAGGTAATAATGTGGCTATACCGACAAGGTCAAGCAATTTTTGGAATACACCAAGAATCGTGATCCACCAACCTCTGACCTTCAGATGTTTTGGAATAAATTGTATGTAATTATTAATATTCAAGTGATTGCAAAAATAGCATTTTTATCCTGAAATAAGCCTATATTTGTATGAACAGCAGTGATAAACTGATACTAATCAAATCGTATTATGAAGAGAGCGATATTTATTTTAAGTCTTTTTTTCTCTGCATTTTTATCTTCGGCACAGAGTACGTCAAAAGTAATCACCCTCGAAGAATGCAGGTCTTTTGCGGAAAAACATTATCCGGCAATCCGTCAATATGACCTGATTGCCAGAACAGAACAGTTTTCCCTTTCTAATGCGGCAAGGGCGTGGCTTCCTCAGCTCTCAATTTCAGGGCAGGCAACATGGCAGTCTGAAGTAGTCGCATTTCCTGAAGCGTTTGAATCCTATCTGCACTCTATGGGACTTGAAATGAGGGGACTTGATAAAGATCAGTACAAGGTTTTGCTGGAGGTCAACCAGTTGATTTGGGATGGAGGCAAGTACAAGGCAGACAGGGAGATAACAGTGGCAGAGGCTGAGGAGCAGAAAAGGACGGCAGATGTAAATATGTATGAAGTTGAAGGTAAGGTAGATAACCTTTTTTTTGGGATACTGTTACTCGAACAGGGCATTAATCAGATTAATCTGAAAATCGACCTTTTGCAGAGCAATTTGGAAAAGGTATGTTCATTGCAGAAAAATGGTGCGGCAATGCAGTCTGATGCAGATGCAATCGAAGCTGAGATCCTTACTTCAGGACAACAGCTTGCTCAAGCAGAAGCCTCTCTTTCAAGTTACAGAAAAATGCTTGAGATTTTTACCGGCGTAAATCTGGACGGTATTACTCTTGAATGTCCTGAAATGCCTGAAAATAAGGTTGCTGAGAGGACGGGGGATCTATATGATATTTACCGTCCTGAGCTGAATTTGCTGGATGCAAAACAACTGAAAATTATCGCTCAGAGAAAAATGCTCGACGCTGCGTTAATGCCCCGTTTCGCATTTTTTGCACAAGGGTTGTATGGCTATCCTTCAATGAATTATTTTGAAAGCATGCTTTCATCTGACTGGAAGACAGGAGCGATAGCAGGAATACGGTTTCAATGGGACATAAGTTCTTTCTATACAAGGAAAAACAATTTGAATAAATTGAATCTGGCACAAAGCCGGCTTGATGTTCAAAGGGATATATTTCTTTTCAATACAAGGCTTCAGGCACAACAGGAAGACGGGAATATTTCACGGTTGCGTAAGGTGATAGAGGATGATAATAAGATTGTCAGGCTTCGCAAATCTGTACGCGAGGCGGCTGAATCAAAACTGCGTAATGGAGAGATAGATATTACAGGCCTGTTGAGCAAAATTACTGAAGAGAGCGCTGCGATATTCAATCGGGATTCTCATGAGATAGAACTTATCAAGAGTTTGTATGAACTACAACATACTGTTAACAGTAATAAATAGAATGAAAAGATTTTTTACTATAGGTGCGCTGGCATTGCTGACTGTAGCGTGCAGTCACCAAAACAATTATGATGCCTCGGGTGTTTTTGGAGCTACGGAAATTGTGGTTTCGTCAGAGGCGACAGGCATAATATTGAATTTCCATATTATGGAAGGAGATGTCGTTGAGGCAGGAATGGAGGTTGGACTTATTGATACGGTACAGCTCTATTTGCAAAAGAGGCAGCTTGAGAAGCAACTTGCTTCCATCCGAAGCGGCAGACCGGATGTCAATAAATCTGTACAGGCTCTCAGAGAACAGATTTCAAAACAGGAGACAGAAAGATTGAGAGTACAGAATCTGTTGAATGACGGAGCGGCGACACAGAAACAGTTTGATGACATTGAGTCATCCATTAAGGTTCTTAACGGACAGCTTGATGCCCAGCTTTCCAATCTGAACAACAGCGTTTCTTCTATAAATGAAAATGTATCATTTGTAGGACTTCAGATAGAGCAGATAGAAGACAGACTTGCAAAATGTCATATTGTCTCTCCTATCAATGGAACGGTTCTGGCAAAATATTGTGAAGCGGGTGAACTTGCTTCTCCCGGACGGGCGCTTATGAAGGTGGCGGATATGGATAATGTCTATTTGCGTGCCTATTTCACGTCAGACCAGTTGGCTGATATTAAATTGGGACAGGATGTGAAGGTTTTTGCTGATTTTGGAGGTGACAGTCGGATTGAATATGACGGGAAGATTATATGGATAGCCTCTGAAAGTGAATTTACGCCGAAGAGTATACAAACAAACAATTCTCGGGCAAATATGGTATATGCCGTTAAAATTGCTGTCAAGAATGACGGCAGGATCAAACTCGGACTGTACGGAGAAGTGGTATTGTAATTTATTCTTGGGGTAGGAATGGATTATGAAAATGCAATAGAGGTTAAAGGGCTCACCAGGCGGTATGGGAAACTGACTGCAGTAGATAATTTTTCCTTTGACGTTGCCAGAGGGGAGATATTCGGACTTATAGGACCTGACGGAGCAGGCAAGACTACACTGTTCAGACTGTTAACTACATTGATTAATTCCTCGGACGGCAGTGCGTCTGTGTGCGGCCTTGATATAGTCTCTGATTATAAGAAGATTCGTGAACATGTGGGGTATATGCCCGGTAAGTTTTCACTTTATCAGGATCTTTCCGTCGAGGAAAATCTCGATTTTTTTGCCGCTTTATTCAATGTGACAGTTGAACAGAACTATGATCTGATAATGCCGATCTATCAACAGCTGGAGCCTTTCCGTTCCAGAAGAGCAGGCAATCTTTCCGGTGGTATGAAACAGAAACTTGCATTATGCTGTGCATTGATCCATCGTCCGGAGGTTCTTTTTCTTGATGAACCTACAACAGGAGTCGATGCGCTTTCGCGTGGTGAATTTTGGGAAATGCTTGCAGGTCTGAAGGAGAAGGGTATTTCGATTTTGGTCTCCACTCCATATATGGATGAGGCCGGAAAATGTGACCGCATTGCATTGTGCAATGCAGGTAAGATACTCAAAATCAGTACGCCTGAAGGTATTATTTCAGATTTTAGCAGGCCCTTGTACTCTGTCAGAGGGTCTGATATGTACAGAATTTTGGTTGAGAGTCGCACGGTTGATGGTGTGGAGAAATGTTATCCTTTCGGTTCGGTGCATCATATCATTGCTTCAGATGAGTTTGAACCGGCACGTCTTAATGCCGCACTAACCCGCTGTGGGGTGGAAAATGTTGAGGTTGAGAAGATTGAGGCTAAAATAGAGGATGTATTTATTGATTTGATGGAAAAAAATGAGTGATATTATCATATCTGTTCGCGATCTATGCAAATGCTTCGGTTCCTTCACA
>CAZPLM010000175.1:0-4567 GCA_964587275.1 uncultured Muribaculaceae bacterium
AACGGGAATATTCTCCGCTGTGTCCTATATATGCGACAGTTCCCTCACCTGCAGAGAGTGAATCGGCATCTTTCCTGAAGAAATTAAACGGTATGGCAAGTTCCTGAGTGATAAAGAGAGTTCTTCTTTTGAGCAGATTATCAGCATCGGTAAGATTAACCTCAATGGTCTTTGGATCGACAATGGTATCAAGCACCCAGAACGCATCTTTGAGGCCGCCATTCTCGCTTCTCTTCACATTCTGACCTAAAAAAGCAGCATTCATGGAGTATTTCTTCCCCAGAAAATCAGTTCCTATCTCGAAAGTCCTGTTGTCAGTACTTTCATCCACCAGCATACCATTTGACCCGAATCTCTGATACATAAAGGTCATGTTCATAGCAGGCGTAATATTCTGAGTAGTGAGGATCTTGATATTTGATTCCTCTCTTGCCTTGTTGATAAACGGATTTCCCCAATAAGCAAGTTCAGTATATGGAGTCTTGGAATTGTACATAGGGAGAGTTTCCGGCGTAAATGAGTAGGTCAGATAGGGTTCGAAGAAGGGAGCAACGTCGAGTTTTTCTCTCTTAAAATAATTGTTTGTAAGTGTTGCCGAGCCGACAGTCCCCAGATAGGTTGCATCAACATCATTTTTAAAGAGCGGATTCTCAAAGAAGTGATAATTGTATGATGTGTCGAGCTGCTGCATCTTCAACTCATTAAAGTCCTGATCGTGTTTCCATATAAGTATTCTCTTGTAATAAAGGGAATCATCCAGCTTGAATGTCTCAAGAATACGCGGTGTGTTCAGCACAACACTGTCTCGGTACTCTTTTTTTATCTGTCTGATAGCGTCCTTGATATCTTTTGCATCATGGAGTGTGGTCAGTAAAGAATCGTAATAGTGAAGGATAGTGGTGTCAAGCAAGGGAAGTGTGACAGTATCCATCAGCCAATAAGAATTATAGAGCGTATCGAGGCTGTCCCTCAGTCTATTTGTGGCAATGGAATCAACAATAAAGTTCCCGCTATGATCAACCATTCTGCCGCCCAATGAATCAAGAGCATATATTACTGTATCCATCCTTGCAGGCTGGTCAACAGTATCTTTAACTGCAATGGAATCGACCGGTGCACCTGCAGTCAATGAGTCTGCTTTTGGAAGGGCCGGTATCGTATCCTGACAGGAGAAGTCTCTATCCCTCAACTCAACTGCAGCAGATGACGCGTTTGCAATCCACCACCCAAAAAGAGAGGCGAAGAGAATACATCCGACAAAAATATATATCCTATTGTTTTTCATTCAGGCCGCAAAAATACCTATAATAGTTTAACTGCCAAAAAAGTTACCATTTTTTGGAAGCACACCGATTTGCAATCAAGAATAATACCACAAGTAAAATTATTGAAACTATCATTACTGTCGGAAGGGACTTAACGCCCAGCCAACCAACAAGTTTATTCAACAAAGTATTTCCTGTAAGGGCTATGACAAGAGCAAAACTGAAAGCCGTGCCGGACATGGAGCTGAATTTTTTCCCAATCACACCAAGTACGACAGGGAATGTTGCGGCAAGCCCCATGCCAATCAGGATGGTGGAAACCACTGCCATAACACTGTTTGACACGGTCATCAGACAAACAGTTCCTGCAAGAGTCAGTACCATACTTGAAAGGATCAAATATTTTCCTGCCACAAAACGGGAGAGGAAAGAAAGAACAGCCCTGCTTATTCCAAGACCTATCATAATGAACGTCAGCGCATAAAGGGCAGATTCATTTGAAAGGCCGATTGACGGCAACTGGAGGAAGCTCGTAGTCCAGTT
Source organism: uncultured Muribaculaceae bacterium (assembly GCA_964587275.1). GTDB lineage: Bacteria > Bacteroidota > Bacteroidia > Bacteroidales > UBA932 > CAZPLM01. The sequence goes on from CAZPLM010000175.1 coordinate 1,809, forward strand.
ATTGGCAAGCCCCTCGAGAGCACTTTGGAAGAAAAGTACGAAACAGAAAAGAAGCATCACCGGCTCCTTTATCATCTCGCCTACAGCTTTCATTGAAATGCCCTGTTTGCATTTAGCCTCAGGAAATCTGATAATAATGAAATAGAGAATAGAGAGCGCCATTACTATTCCGGCAATGGCAAGAATCGGAGAAAAACCGTATTTTGTCTCGGCAGAAGCTAAAATCAAAGGAATAGTCAATGCTCCAACGCAATAGATCAAACCAAGTACAAAAAGATTGGATGTTCTCGTCTTATCATCTGAGACATCTGAGACAAGAGCGCTCGTAGATCCGTTAAGCATGCCTCCGCAGGTCCCGATAAATAATGTCGAAACGCAAAGCATTGAAAACAGGGAAGTAAATGCCATCACCTCAAGACCTATAACTCCAAGGGATGTTGCAAGAAGCAATAAAATCCTGTATCCGTACCGGTCGATTATCGGCCCGAACACAAGAGATCCCAGAAGCACCCCGACAGGCAGAAGCGTTGCAAGGTTGGAACTCTGGGACTCACTGAGAGAAAACTGTGCAGAAAGTGAGGGTAATATGGCTCCGAGCACTATAAAAGCCATACCGAAAAAGAAAATACCCACAAAAGCGGCAATCAATGCCTGAACGTTATGTTTCATTGTCATTTATCTTGTGCAAATTTAATAGAAACAGCCCCCGCTCCGTACAAACCGGCAAGTTTCGGCAACGCAGTAGCTGTAAATTTTACCTGCCTGATGCTGATAGGCTGCGCCCATTTACAGGCTTCTTTATATATTCTTGGAATCAAAGGAACGGCAGGTCCGAAAATACCGCCCCCGAATACCACCATTTCAGGATTGAAAATGCTCACGAGGTTGGCCGCAGCCATCCCCCACATCTCTACAGCCTGATCAATAACTTTTTTTGCAATAATATCCTTCCTTTTAAGAGCTGCAAAAACATCGTATGAAGTTATTTCACTGATTTTTTTCTCACTGAGAATGCCATTGTACTCCCAGTCTGCTTTCAGCATCAGGCGTGCCTGAAGTCCAATACCCTCACCTGAACAGTGTGTCTCAAAGCATCCGCACTGGTCATACTGTTTGCTGTAAGGAGGTTTCAAAGCCATCCAGCCTATTGCTCCCACTATATCTGAGAAACCGTGCAGAACGCGGTCATCCACCAGAATACCTGCTCCTATTCCTGTTCCGACTGCTATAAAAACCGCATTTCTGCATCCTCTTGCAACCCCCATTACAGTTTCACCGAGAATATAGCAGGTCCTGTCACTCTCAATAGTAACAATGCTGTTCGGAATTGCTGAAGAGATCTCATCTTTCAGCGGATAATGATCCCACCCGGGAATATTCGGAGCCCAGACATATCCGGTACCGGAATAGGAAATACCCGGCACACATACTCCGATGCTCTTACGGTCATTAACCTTTATTTTCCCGTCACGGCACAGATCCATAATAAGAGAGCACAGCAGGTCTCCAACCTCTCTTCCTTCTCTTTTCTCAATCAGGCACTCTTTCTGAACAGAAATAGTCCCTTCAATAGAAAAAACAGCTCCGCTTATCTTCGTACCTCCCAGGTCAATTCCTATGTAATACATACTCATAAACTTGTCAGTTTAGATAAACTTAATACCTGATTCCTTTAACTCCTCAATGGTCTTTTCATGTCCGGCCCAGTCAACATAGGCCAGCGATTTCTCAAGCACGAACACTTTCCTTCCGGACTTCAGAAGATCCAGGCAACTCTCCCTGACACAAAACTCTGTCGCAATACCGCTGACTACCACGACATCATCAAGAACACTATCCAGAGAACGCCCTGCTTCATTAACTCCATAAAAGCCTGAATATTGTTCTTTACCAGAATCACACCCCTTGAAAAACATATTATCACTGCATGGAATTCCATTTTTGAATTTTATATCATAAAACAATTTATGCAGTTCTCCTCCTCTGGTCCCCGCCACACAATGGACCGGCCATATTCCGCCGTACTCCTTGAAAGAACAGTGATTGAGCGGGTGATGATCCAAAATGTAGAAAACATTCTGTTCAGGATGCTCTCCGATATATGAAACGCATTCCCTGACAGCATTTTCCGCATTGCCGCAAGCAAGAGTCCCGTCTATGAAGTCATAGATCATGTCAACAACAATATGCGATATCTTACTCTTCTGTTTCATCACCTGATAATTGTTTTATTTCATTGATAATGCCATTTACAAGATTCATTTTCAGACTATACAGATCATCGGAAATATCCACTTTATAATAGTGCGGATTTAAAATCCTTCGCTGAGTGGGATTCAGAGAGTTGATATTCGAGCGATAATAATCACGTTTTTCGATAATACTCCTTGTATCAGGAATAGTGACACCATCTTTCATTGTCTGCACCTGTAAAGGCTTCGACTCGTATGTCCCGGCTTTATATCTGCTGATTCGTGTCTCATCAAACTCAGCCCTTATGTCAATATCACCATTTGAGATAATCGATTTTTCAAAAGAATCGCCCCTGAGACAAGTCACATCGGCCTGAAACATTCCATTTCTGATAATTCTGTATGTAATCTGGAATCCCGGGTTTATAAGTTTTACCTTGTCTTCGGAACGTTTCAATACCGGCTTGTCATCAATCTGAACCAATTTATAGACATTACCGAAACATGGATTATGCTTGCTTGTTGCAATAGCATCTCCAACACCGTAGGAATCGATTTTTGCATTCT
>CAZPLM010000176.1:0-4434 GCA_964587275.1 uncultured Muribaculaceae bacterium
ATTAAAAGAATCATCATTTAAAGAGAAGAGCATCATGGATTCTCTTGTAAATACGAATGATATTATTGTACTTGTATGTCCGGTCGATTCAGAGGCACCGGAAGGCAGGCTGATAGCGCCACAAGTTATGGCGATAAGGGATATTCTTGATCATCATGGAATTGCGACTATAGTACAGCCTGAAGATCTTGCTCTCTGTCTTGATTCATATTCATCTGATGACAAACATGGTCCAAAATCTCCTGTTAAATTAGTTGTTACAGATAGTCAGGCCTTTGCGACTGTAAGTAAGGTTGTGCCGGATTATATTCCATTGACTTCTTTCAGTATGTTGCTTGCCCGGACAAAAGGATTGTTTGAGGAATATCAAAAAGGTGTCGTAAAACTTTCTCAATTAAACGACGGTGATAAGATCCTGATTCTTGAGTCTTGTATGCATCATCCTAACTGTGAGGATATAGGGAGGGTTAAACTGCCTGCCCTCATAAGGAAATTTTCCGGAAAACAACTTGACTTCGAATTTGTAAGCGGTCTTGCAGAGATCAATAATATTGAACACTTTTCAATGGTTATTCAGTGCGGAGGGTGTATGGTTACTAAACGTCAGTTATTCAATCGCCTGATGCTTGCAGTAGAAAAAGGAATACCAATTTCTAATTATGGGATGTCTATTGCTTATCTTACAGGTACTTACAACAGGGCGCTAAAGCCATTGCTTAAGCCGGGGAATTAATAGCTTATGCTTTTTTAATTTTTCCCGCAATAAATTCAATGGCGAAGACGAGGAGTGCTCCGACAATAAGCCAGATGACAGCCTGCAATATCATTGGATCTCCATTGAAAGCTTGAGGCCATACAGGTCTGTCTACTCCACTTGGAAGCATGGTTTTCCATGGCCATACTTTGATAAGCGACCCGATCATAAGGCCTGCAAGAAAAAACAGGGTACCGTTATAAAATTTTTTCAGAAGCCATGATAGCAAATGCGAAAAGGAAATGATACCGATTATTGCACCGAGTGCAAAAATCAGTAATGTCAGTAAATCGAACCGGCTGACAGCCTCCATCATAAATACATATTTTCCCATGAGCAGGAGAATGAAACTTCCTGAAATTCCGGGAAGAATCATTGCGCAAATTGCGATTACCCCACACAGAAAAATAAACCATAATGCGTCAGGTGTATGGCTTGGAGAGACAAGGCATATTAATGCACCTGTTCCAATACCTAAAGCGAGAGTAACGGCGTCATACCATTTAAAACCTTTTATATCTCTGAGAATGAATATTGTCGATGATAATATCAGCCCGAAGAAAAATGACCAGATCTCAATAGGATAATTAACAAGGAGAAATTGCATCAGTTTGGCAAGAGAAAAGATGCTTATAATTATCCCTGTTACAACTGACAGCAGAAAATTGCCGTTTATTGTCTTCCAGAATGATCTGAATTTTCCTGTCAGGAGAAGGCGGAGGGCGGAAAGGTTTATGGATTTTATGGAATTGATAAGCTCTTCGTAAATGCCTGTCATAAAAGCGATAGTTCCACCGGATACACCGGGGATTACATCTGCTGCGCCCATGCAGATTCCCTTTAATGTAAGAAGAAGATAGGAGAAAATAATTCTCATAATCAGTTGGATGTGATAGATTGGAGATGTGAGATGATTTCTTTTGCCAGATTGACATCAGTATCTTTTTTACTCAACTTTATACTCATGTCGTAAGGATCTGTGTGAGAAAAGCTGCGGCCAATCTTGAAGTGGGCCATTGACATTTCAGCAAGAGTCTCAATTATTGAATATTCATTGTCTGCGAGAGTAAACAGGAAATCAACTTCTTCATTGACAAATTGTTTGATAATGTCCAGGTTGATAATACGCTTTTTGTTGAAATCCCGGCTGTAATTGAATACTTGAATATTATCTTTTAAAATCCAATCCGGAATAGGTGTTTTATTTGGATTGACTGCCAAATACTTAACGGTCACTCCATATTGAAATACAACCTGATCTAAATAACTGATAAGTGCGGGACAATTATCATTGCTGAGCAATACGATAACATTTAATGTTTTCGCATTTTTGAATGGAATTAACTTCACTATTCGCGAGCGATTAGCATTTGGCAGGTCGGTTTCAGGCATTTTTAATTAGGTTTTCGCAAATTTAGTATGATATTTTAAATTTTAAAACATATTCTGATCTATTTGTATGCTTTTTTTGTCGTGATTAATAACTTGCTGATAGTCAGAGCACATAACTCTATCACCTCATGCAGCGTGGGGGATGAGGTGGGCGTGGGGAAGTGCTGTGTATCAAACGGTTAACGATCAGCATTACCTGATACCCCCCCCATAACCAACGAAAAAAAAGCCGGCTAAAAATAGCCGACCTTTCAATGTTTTGAATAAAATAATTATTCAGTTTTCTTAGTGTTCTGCTTGATAGCTGCCTGAGCTGCTGCGAGACGGGCTATAGGAACTCTGAATGGAGAGCATGATACATAGTTCATTCCAATCAGGTTACAGAATTCGACTGATGCAGGATCACCACCATGTTCACCGCAGATACCTACTTTAAGTTTCTTATTTGTGTTTCGACCGCCCTTGAGCGCCACCTCAATAAGTTTACCTACAGATGCCTGATCCAGAGTCTGGAAAGGATCGTATGGCAGAATCTTGTTTCTCAGGTAATCTTCCATAAATGAACCTATATCATCCCTTGAAAATCCGTAGGTCATCTGGGTAAGGTCATTAGTGCCGAATGAGAAGAATTGTGCCTCTTTGGCCATATCGTCAGCCATAATCGCAGCACGAGGGATTTCGATCATGGTTCCATACATATATTTTATCTTTACTCCCTCTTTTGCTTCAACTTCAGCGAGGACTTTATCGCATATTTTCTTTTCGAAAGTAAGCTCGTTTACAGATATGGTAACAGGAATCATAATCTCTGGATGAGGTTTGTATCCGCTCTTCATCAATTCAGCAGTAGCGGTAAATATCGCTCTGAACTGCATTTCACTTATCTCCGGATATGTAATGCCAAGTCGTACACCGCGATGTCCCATCATAGGATTTACTTCATGGAGAGATTCTCCGCGTTTAATAATCTCTTCTTCGCTTATCTTCAGTTCTTTTGCGAGTTGTTTCCTGACATCTTCATTCTGAGGGACAAATTCATGCAATGGCGGGTCAAGCAGACGGAAGGTTACAGGTCTGTTGTTCATCACGATCATTGTCTTTTTGGTTGCCTCTTTTACATATGGCTCAAGTTCGTTCAAAGCATCGATTCTCTCTTCAACATTATTTGCGTGAATAACCTTGCGGAGTTTTGAAAGCGGCTTTTCTGAATTTTTGCCATAGAACATGTGTTCGATTCTGAACAGACCTATGCCTTCAGCACCGAAGTCGATAGCTTTCTGAGCATCTTCGGGGTTATCTGCATTTGTTCTTATCCCGAGAACGCGATATTTGTCAACTATCTTCATGAATTTCTTGAACAGAGGATTTTCAGAAGCGTCCATAGTGTCAATAGGTTTGTCAAAGACAAATCCTCTTGTACCGTCAAGTGAGAAAACATCTCCCTCTTCATATTCGACTCCGTTTATAACCAACCTCTTGGACATTTCCTTAAACGGTCCTTTCTTGCCTTTGAGGATAAGGTTCTTTTCTACTGTTTCGAAATTAATTGAATCGCAGCCTACAACACAACATTTTCCCCATCCGCGAGCAACAAGTGCGGCATGAGATGTCATACCTCCTCTTTCAGTTAAAATTCCATCAGCTGCACGCATTCCTTCGACATCTTCAGGATTTGTGTCTTCTCTTACAAGAATGATTTTTTTGCCCTTCTTTGCCTCTTCTACAGCTCTTTCTGCGGTAAATGCCAATTCACCTACAGCACCGCCTGGTCCGGCAGGCAACCCTTTTGCAATTACTGTTGCATTTTTAACAGCCTTAGGGTCCAGAATCGGGTGGAGCAATTCATCGAGTTGAGCCGGAGCCACTCTTAAGACTGCTGTCTTCTCATCGATCAAGCCCTCTTTCAGCATATCCATTGCCATAGTAAGAGCAGCAAGGCCCGTACGTTTTCCAACACGACACTGCAGCATCCAGAGTTTTCCATCTTGAATCGTGAATTCAATATCCTGCATATCCTTGAAATGCTTTTCCAGCTTCATGCGGATACTGTCAAGTTCTTTATATACTTTTGGCATTGCAGTTTCAAGGGATTGCAAGTGCTTGTTGTGATCATTTTTAGTCGCTTCGTTAAGAGGATTTGGTGTACGAATACCGGCTACAACATCTTCCCCCTGAGCGTTAATTAGCCATTCTCCGTAAAATTTATTTTCTCCGGTTGCAGGGTTGCGTGAAAATGCTACTCCCGTAGCTGAATTATCACCCATATTGCCGAATACCATTGACTGAAC
>CAZPLM010000177.1:0-263 GCA_964587275.1 uncultured Muribaculaceae bacterium
CGGGCCTCCCTGGATACCAGGAAATACGCTTGAATTGATAACCTGTGACATCATCTTTGTAACGCCCTTAGGAGTCTTAAGACCCCAAGGATTCTCGAAATCCTTGCCAATCAGAATGACGCCGCCACGTGGACCTCTCAAAGTCTTGTGAGTGGTTGAAGTAACGATGTGTGCATATTTTACAGGATTCTTAAGAAGTCCGGCTGCTATAAGTCCTGCCGGGTGAGCCATATCTACCATAAAAATAGCACCGATCTTGTCAG
>CAZPLM010000177.1:273-4386 GCA_964587275.1 uncultured Muribaculaceae bacterium
TTTCCCAATCCCATTCTCTTGAATAAGCAGAGGCACCGCCGATGATCAACTTAGGTCTCTCTTCCAAAGCCACTTTTTCCATCTGGTCATAGTCAACCATACCGGTTTTTTCACTCAACTTATATGCAACTGCATGATAGAGAATACCTGACATATTTACAGGAGAACCGTGTGTAAGGTGTCCGCCATGTGCAAGGTCAAGCCCCATAAATGTATCACCGGGTTTTAGACAAGCCATCATAACGGCCATGTTTGCCTGAGCACCTGAGTGAGGCTGAACGTTAGCGTATTCAGCGCCGAAAAGTGCACAAAGTCTGTCAATGGCAAGTTGTTCAACCTGGTCTATCACCTGACATCCGCCATAATATCTTGCATTTGGATAACCCTCAGCATACTTATTTGTCAGGACAGAACCAAGAGCGGTAAGCACCTGGTTGCTCACAAAGTTTTCTGAAGCGATAAGTTCAACACCGTTTTTCTGGCGCTCTTCTTCTTTCTTCAATAAATCAAGTATTTGTACGTCTTGTTTCATTTTATTTTTTTTAAAATATTTAATTATATAAGTTTGCAAATATCTTACAAAGATATACTTTAATTGTTTATTATAAAAAAGAATGTTTAGAAAACTTTTTAATGACGAATTGAAACGGATTAGTGTCGAAGAGTTCAAATCTGTAAAGAAACTGCCCGTTGTTGTTGTGCTGGATAATATCAGAAGTCAGCATAATATCGGCTCTGCCTTCAGGACTTCCGACGCCTTTCGCATTGAAAAGATTTATCTGTGTGGGATATGTGCTGTTCCGCCTACTCCTGAAATTCATAAATCAGCTCTCGGGGCCGAGTTCAGTGTGGAATGGGAGCATTGTCCCGATACATTGGATGTGGTTGAGAATCTGAAAAATGCAGGATATCATATCATAAGCATAGAGCAGGCTGAAAATTCCACAATATTGAATGATTTCAAAACGATCGCAGGAGAAAAATATGCTCTTATTTTCGGAAATGAAGTAAAGGGTGTAGCTCAGGAGGTTGTTGATGCAAGTGAGGATTGTGTTGAGATTCCTCAATATGGCACAAAACACTCCCTGAATGTCTCTGTTTCAGTTGGGGTAGCTATTTGGCATATAGTCGAACAGTTTATTTCAAAGTAAATTCAGTATATTTGCAAATGTACCTGACAGGTCGAATGATAATAATTTGAAGTTTTACGATATGAGACTGAATGATAAATTAAAAGTTCGTGAGATAGCCGGAGAACAGGTGATCATAATGCAGGGAAAAGACTACGCTGATATGACTAAGGTTATCTCTCTGAATGCTACTTCCAAGTATTTATGGGAAAGTCTGTCCGGAAAAGATTTCGATATCAAGGATATAGTGGCGCTTCTTACGGATAAATTTGATGTGACCGAAGAGCTTGCCAAATCCGATGCTCAGAAGTGGCTCGACAAGTTGCTCGAGTGTGGAGCGATTCAGAATTAGTGGATATTCACTTTTCATATTATAATATTGCAGACTTTGTAGTTGCAGTTAAGTCGCATAGCATCAATCCTCTTGATGAAATGCGCGGTTTTGCGTTTTTCCGCTTTGACAGCTGCGCCGGACATAATATTGTCCTTCATTTTGATATGACTGCATCAACCCAGGATGTACTTGATGCAGGCAAAGTCCTTTTTTCAGTCGAACCAACCCATTTATTTTCATTTTCCAAGACGGAAGATGAGCAGGTAGAATGCAGTTTTTATGCCGCATCCGATTGTCGTGAGGGCAATACCTATGCATTTAAAATGAAAAATGAAAAAACCAAAGCTGAGTTGTATTTCTATGGAAATGAGGAAAATGGCGGGTTGGCAGTTATTTCAAATGCTTTGAATGTCGATGATCCTGATATGTGCAGTTTCGCCATCTGGATGGCATTCAACCTTGCGGTTGTGAAGCATAATGCTGTGGCAATCCATTCATCTGTAGTGGAATATAAGGGGAAAGGTGTCCTTTGTCTCGGCGAATCAGGGACCGGGAAAAGTACTCATACAAAGTTGTGGCGCAAGAATTTTAAAGAGGCAAAATTGTTGAATGATGACAGTCCTGTAGTGAAGATTGAAGCCGGAAATGTCTTTGTCTGCGGGTCGCCATGGAGTGGCAAGTTACCTTGTTATAAAAATTTAAAGTTGCCTGTAGCTGCGTTTATACGAATAAGTCAGGCAAAAATCAATAAAATGACTCGCCTTGCAACTCTTCCAGCTATTGGTGCCCTGTATCCATCATGTCCTCCGGCATTTTCGTATGATGCCCGCTTGTCTGATCTTGTGTGTGGATTTTTATCGGAAGTATTAAAGGAAGTACCTGTATATCAACTTGAATGCCTTCCTGATGATGCGGCTGCAATCTTGTCGAGGGATACGATTTTCTCAGGGGTGGATAATATGTCTAATCTGACTTCCGATGGCTCATCCCACTTTAAAGAGATGACTATTCCTAATGTCGTTTTTATGGAAAATCTCGAAGAGTTGATCTCTTCAGGTCAAGATGTCAGGATTACAGTGAAAGGTATCAGCATGTGGCCGACATTTAAAGATATGAAAGACAGTGTTGTGCTTTCATCTGTTGATAACAGTGCAGTCAGAAGAGGGGATGTGGTCCTTTTTCGGCGCTGTGACGGGAATAAATGTCTGCACAGGATCATTCACAGACAGGGAAATCTTCTGAAAATCCGTGGAGATGGAGTGTATGGTTTTTTTGAAGAGACTGATGTGCAGGGAGTTATTGCTATTGTGAAGAGCGGTACCTTCTTGAACTGCAATAATTTCTCCTCGTCAGATTTTAAATGGAAGTGCTGGAGCATAATTGTAATGCTTTCATACCCATTTCGGCTATTGTTGATTAAAGTCGATCACTTATTCCGCAAATAATAGTTTTGCAGTGTATCTTCCAGGTCGCCGACCGGAAATAAAAAAGATGCCGACTAAATAAATTGGTCGACATCTATAATTTGTCGGGATGAGGCGACTCGAACGCCCGACCCCTACGTCCCGAACGTAGTGCGCTAGCCAACTGCGCTACATCCCGAAAAATCAGCGGCAAAGGTAGCACATTTTGTTAAAAAAATGTTGATAAGTGTTCACTTTTGTTAAAATAATCATACATTTGCAAATATTGTGAGATTTGTGATGATGTTTTAAGATGACAAATAGTTGAAATACAAGAAATAATTAATCATGAAGAAGATAACAAAGATTTGTTTATTGACCGTACTTGTCGGGATGACAAGTGTGACCTTTATTACCGGATGTGTTGAAAAAGTGACGCTTCTTCCCGTCGAAGATCTTGTAACTGATATTCTCCCGGGGAATTTCAATTACTCAATGATCAGTTCGGTGGATGTAGATATTTATGTTAATGACAAATATGACGGTGCGAAAAACTATTATGTTGAAATATTGAACGGTGATCCATTTTCTGATGGCGGAGCCAAGATTTTGACAGCAGGAAACACCAAAGGGAATACGCCTTACAGTATTACTCTTGCGGCCCCAAAAGGGGTGACTGCATTATATGTCAGACAGACTAATCCAACCGGCCAGCAGGCTGTGAAAGCAATTGATATAACTTACGGTACTTCATTTACCTGTGATTTCAGGCCATCATCTTCATCAAATGCCACATCATTAACAACTGATGAGGCTTCAATCTCAATGATGGGAAGTACGGAATATCTTGATGCAAACAGTTATACTTTGCCATCTTCTTACACGACACTTACTGCAGATGGGACGACTAATCTCAATGGAAACAATTATGTCCCTTCGGGTGTAACTGTCAATGATGCACTTGGAGTGCCATGGAAGGAGTATCATTTGTATGTTGCCGGCAAGGTCATAATAGGATCTTCATTTTCTACTCCTGCCAAATCGACAATAGTTGTCATGGACGGAGGTGAGGTAATATTTACAGCAGGTGCTGATGTTGGCCAGAAAGACAATATTATAGTTGTTCATAAAGGCGGCAAGTTTACTGTTACCGGACAACTCAATTTAGGCCAAAGTACAGGAACCATCATTAATGAAGGTTCGGTTACGCTTGGATCATTTCTCACCAATGGTGATGTTTATAATC
>CAZPLM010000178.1:0-4360 GCA_964587275.1 uncultured Muribaculaceae bacterium
AGTTGAGCCGTCTTCATCTTCACATACATTTTCAAATCCGCATGGTGTCCCGTTATATCCATCAGAAATAATCATTCTGTCCTTTACAATCAAAGCACCTACCTGACGCCTCTTGCAATAAGAATTTTTGGCCCATACACCGGCCATTTCAAGATAACTCTTATCAAACTGTATCTGCTTACTCTCTTCCGTCATATTGATTTAATTTTCAAGTTTCGCATTTTTTCTGTCTGAACGCTTTTCAAGACGTTTATTGATTCGCGCCTGTTTTCTCTCTTTACGCCTCTGTCTCCTCTCACTGCGCTTCTTTTTGTTACCTGCGATAGACTGGATCAAAGCAGCAGCAGTAGTCTGCTCAGGACTGTCATTCAAACCACCAAGAAAACCGCTCCGAGTCGTAGTCTCATCACTTGACCTTTGATATAGATAACGCTTTATGCTCCTCTTAGGCGTTTTTTCAAACTCTTCAGGGACCATTTCCATTTTAGCAATCTTGCAATAGACAGGGAATTCAATATTAATAAGGTCTATCCCCTCCTGAAGCTTTGTCATCAGATCCTCTTTTGAAAGGTTTTCCTCCTCCTGCTGTGCGTAATCAGGATAGATAAGGGCGGTAAGAGCGCCTTTTTCCTCAACAACAAGTGATTCCACAACATAAGGCAGGTTGTTGATGCTTCCTTCAAGCTCCTCTGGATAAATATTTTGTCCTGAAGGACCGAGAATCATACTCTTATTTCTACCCTTTAGATAGAGATATCCGTCAGAGTCCATTATGCCGATATCGCCTGTCTTGAACCAGCCATTTTTAGTAAATGACGCCTGTGTTGCAGCAGGATTTTTATAATATCCCAGAAAAAGGTTGACACCTTTGACAAGAACTTCTCCAGGAATACTCTTCGGGTCCTTTGAATCTATCTTTATTTCCATTCTCGGAGCCGCTTTTCCGCAGGAATAGACTCTGGTCTTCGTCCATGGCACATAAGAGATAATCGGACCGCACTCAGTCATTCCATATCCTATGGTAAGCGGGAAATTAATACGCTTCATAAAGACCTCAGCCTCTTTGTTAAATGCAGCGCCTCCCACAATAACCTCTTTGAAATTACCGCCGAATGCAGCAACAAGACTCTGATGTATCTTTTTCTGAATCATTTGGTCTATTACAGGAAGGTTCAGAAGCATTTTAATCCTGTTCTTGCTTATGAACGGAAGAAGCATCTTCTTATATATTTTTTCTATAATAAGCGGAACCGCAATAATCAGTTCAGGCTTTATATCTTCAAATGCCTGCAGAATGACCTTGGGACTTGGAAGCCTTGTCAAAAAATGCACATGCGCTCCAACTGTCATCTCAAACATAAATTCAAATTCAAATCCATACATGTGAGCAGAGGGAAGCATTGCTACAATATTTGAGGTGTTGTTGACATGAGGCTCCACCTCCTGTGCGAAATAGACATTGGAAAGAATAGAACGGTATGGCAGCATCACCCCTTTTGAAAAGCCGGATGTACCTGAAGTATAACTGATAAGAGCAAGTTCGTCAGGCTGGTCATCTTAAAAGCACAGATCCTGTGCTTTGAAATCCTCCGGATATTTCTTCCCGAAAAGTTCATTCAGGTGCTCTCTTACTTCTGCTACTTTTTTATTTTTTGATGAAACGACCGCAAAATCCTCAATCGTAATAACACCTTCAACCTCAGGAATTTCAGACTCATTTAGATTCTCCCACATTGAAGTACCGACAAAAAGCATCTTCGACTCGGAATGACATACAAGATGATGGACATTTGCAGGTTTGAAATCATTAAGAATAGGAACAGGAACTGCCCCATAAGTCATTACAGAAAGAAATGATAACGCCCAGTTAACCTGGTTTCTGGAACATATCGCAATTTTGTCGCCTTTCTTTATGCCGCACTCTTCAAAAAGGATATGAAGTTTTGCAATGCTTCTGGCCACATCACGATAATGCAGAGTAACCCCTTTATAATCTGAAAGAGCTGGACAATCCCAATTTTTCTTGAAACTTTCTTCCAATAATTTGTTGAGTGATTTTTTCATTTTAAGTTATGATAAACGTTATGAAAATGCTTGTAACTTACACAAATGCGAATAAAGCCCCTGTTGTTTGATAAGTGAATCATGGTTACCTCTTTCAATAATCCTACCATCCTGAAGAACTACTATCTCATCAGCATAACGGATAGTGGAAAGCCTGTGTGCGATTACAAGCGATGTCCTGTTTTTCATAAGATTGGTAAGAGCATCCTGCACCAGCCTTTCACTCTCGGTATCAAGAGCAGACGTGGCTTCATCGAGTATAAGAATAGGTGGATTCTTTAAGACCGCCCTTGCTATTGCAATACGCTGCCTCTGGCCTCCGGAAAGTTTTGATCCACGATCTCCGATATTTGTCTGATACCCCTCATCCATCTGTACGATAAACTCATCGGCATTTGCGATTTTTGCGGCAGCTATGACATCTGTTTCGTTGACGTTTTCCATCCCGAAAGTGATGTTATTATAGACAGTATCGTTAAAAAGAATTGATTCCTGGGTAACAATTCCAAGCTGAGAAATAAGATCCGCTATCTTGTAATCCCTTATATCATGGCCATCTATCAAAATCGAGCCGGAAGTGACATCCCAGAAACGCGGTATAAGATCGGCCATTGTCGATTTACCCGCACCTGAGGGGCCTACTATCGCCACCATCTTTCCCTTTGGAATGATAAGATCAATATCCCTCAACACAGGTTCTTCCGTATAGGAGAAACAAACTTTCCTGAACTCGATACTCTCTGAAAAATTGTTCAGAGGGAGAGCATCCGGCTTTTCAATAATCTCAGGCTTGACATCAAGAATTGCAAAGATACGGTTACCGGAAACAAGTCCTTTCTGAATATTTGCATAAGCGGAAGAAATCGCCTTTGCAGGCTCCAGCACCCTCCAGTAAAAACCTATATAAACCACAAATGATGTCCATGACATTCCAAGATCACCTTTGTAATTCAACCATCCACCATAAAACAGGACAAGTACGGCAACTGTAATCCCAAGAAATTCCGACATCGGGGAGGCGAGTTCCTGCCTGTTGTAAATAGACTTGCTGATCTTCCTGTGCAGGAGATTATTTTTTTCAAACTGCCCGTCAACATATTTTTGAGCATTGAATGCCTTTATAATCCTCGATCCAGAAATAGCCTCCTCGAACTGACTCAGGATTCTACCCATAAGAGACTGAGTAACAACCGCTCCCTTCCTAAGATTACGGGTAATGCGCCCGATTACTATTGCTGAAAAGGGAAGGGCTATCAGAGAAACAATTGTCAATCTGGGAGACATATAAAACAGCATTGAGAGAAAACCGACAACCAGCAGCGGTTCCCTGAAAATAATATGGAAACTGCTGGCGACCGTATTTTGGACTTCATTCACATCATTTGAAATGCTGGAAAGAATATCGCCTTTTCTCTGGCCGCTGAAATAGCCCACATGAAGAGATGAGATCTTGTTGAAGAGGTCTGTACGAATGTTTTTCATAAGCTTCGTCTTCATGCTCACCAAAATCCTTTGGGAAATATATCTGCAAAGATTTGAGAGGAACGAAGCGATTATCAGGATAATACAGACAAAAACAAGCCCTTTTATAACTCCATTCTGTATTATAGTACCGGAAAGATAGTATTGAAACAGATCCTCCACGTATTGTATTGTCAATGAGAACTCCGGCCTTGCTACCACACCGGACATCGTATCAGGCTCAAAAAGGACAGAAAGCATCGGTCCTATGAGAGCATAGTTCGCAATACCAAAAATTACCGAAAAAATAGACAGGACAAGGTATCCCGGCCAGTACCTGCCATAAGGTTTGGCATACGCTAAAATTCTCCTGAAAGTCTTCATTTAATACCTATTGGGTGGCAAAGGTACAAAAAATACTTATTACGGCCTATTATCCGCAATGGTAATATTTGCGAACAAGCTCCATCATCATTTGAGGATGTTTTTTTATTTCCTCTCTTATATTCATATCCTCAAATGATTTAAGACTTTTAATTGTCCCGTCTATCATAAATGGAGAGAATATCCCTTTGTTCTCGTATAATGATCTGTCTTTCTCCAGAGCCAGTGCCGACTCATGACATGAAGAAGGAAGTTGGCGTAAAGAATTGAGCTTTGCTTCATTTTTCCTGTCGTGAATATTGATATCGACATAAGTTTCTTTTGCAACCTGAAGAGCATCCGGCATTTCAAGACCGATTCTCGCAGCTGTTACAAGTCCTGCCATCATACAGCAAATATCTGCCGAACCATCTGGAGAACGCATTTCAACTGTCTGTTTGCTTGGCATTTC
>CAZPLM010000179.1:0-4312 GCA_964587275.1 uncultured Muribaculaceae bacterium
ACATTTTTTATACCTGCTGCTTTTGCCAGGCTGTCTGTATACAGGTAACGGTATGGGTTCTCTTCACTGTTATAAGGTGTGCTGGAGCGGTACAGGAATTGGCCCTTCATTTTGCCTACCTTGACCATCCTGAAATTTGCAAACATTTCATCTGATTGGTAATCTGACCTTGACGTGGACATGACAAGATTCATATCCTCCTCTTCCTGTTTATATCCTTCCTTTTTTGACATTGAGATTATTACCGTATCTCCTTCTTTGCCTCCGATTTTATCAGCAAAGCTGCCATTACCAACAGCAAGAGTGGGAACGGGGGTATCAAATGAAATGCATAATGTGATGCCCCAGTATCCTGCACTCAGATAGGCATTTGCTATAGGAATTGTCATTGGTTCCAGACCCGATATCTGTACATTAACCAGATCCCCCGCCTCATATCCGTTGTTGCTGAGATCTTCAAAACTAATATTCAAATCAAGATTTCCATATACGTTGACCTCTTTTACTGTAGTGGTAATAACAGGATAGTCTTCAGAGGTATTGCGTTTTTCGCAGGATTGCAAAAAAGTCAGGATAATAATGCAAATGAAAACAGGAAACTTGAGGAATCTCATATTCTTAGTTTTCTGCTAAGTTATTAATTATTTTCCTTCATTATTTAATGGAAAATCAATCTAATCAATTGTTTCAATCAGGAAACTGACAGGGCGGAAACCGTCATTGCAGGAGATCATTGCCGAGTGGGGATTTTTCATCCAACCGTCGAAGAAGTCGGAGCCTCCGTGGGCCAGAACCATGACGAACTGTTGCATTGACTGCCAGGCACTTTCACACATTCCTTCAGGTTTCCGGCTATCTATTGAGATAAAGGTCTGACCTTCCTGCAGGTCGCAGGCGTGCTCAATCGGATTTTCGTATTTGGCCGAGAGGTCCGGGTAAGAGGCTTTTCGGATGACGGTTATTTTTATTTTTTTCATTTGGCCGGATATTTAAAGATTATTTCAGGATTTCATTAGATATGAATTTTGTGCTAAGTTATGTTTTTTTAATTAATCAACGCCTGAGGGTGAATTTGTGGACGGAAAGTGGTGTGATGGAATGTTTCATGTAAATGTCTTCAGAGTTTAAAGCAATAAATAAAGATTATTACTGCTATATTTGCGCCCGAAATGAAAGAGGACAGTAAAAAAATAGTAGGGTCGCTTTGCGGGATAGGAGCGGCAGTTTGTTACGGGACAAATCCGCTGGGGGCATTGATGCTGTATAGAGAGGGCATCAACACCCCGTCAGTGCTGCTGTCCAGGTTCGGGCTTGCATTTATTATTCTGCTGGGTATTATGCTTTTGCGGAGCAAGAAAGAAAAGATTGCCGTTGGAAGGAAAGATTTTTTGATTCTGACGGTTTTGGGTATTCTGTTCATTATTTCTTCACTCTCTTTGTATACCAGTTTCAACAGACTGGATGCAGGGGTGGCATCGACTATTCTATTTGTCTATCCTATAATGACAACTGTTATTATGGGGGTTTTCTATAAGGAGAAAATAAGACTTAAGACTGTGTTGGCAATTGTATTGAGTTTGTTCGGAGTGGCGTTGTTGTATTGGACAGGGAACGGGGGCACGCTTGATACGTGGGGAGTTATACTTGTGTTGATGTCTGCTTTGAGCTATGCATTGTATATTACTGTAGTTGACCGAAGCAAACTGAAAATGTCGGTGTTTAAGATAAATACCTATGTAACCGGCTATTGTGTTGTGGGGATGGTTGTTTATGTTTTGATCTGTGGAATGCCGTTGACTCTTCCGCATACGCCGACGGGTATTTTTTATGCCGGCTTCCTTGGGGTTGTCCCAACGATATGTTCTCTGATTCTTATGGTTTATTCTGCTACTTTGATCGGATCTACGGCGACTTCGATTGTCGGTGCCCTGGAACCACTGACTGCGGTTCTTATCGGGGTCCTTGTTTTCGGTGAGTCGTTTACGCTGCGGTTGGTGGTCGGAATTGCGTTGATTCTTTTGGCGGTAGTAATGACGCTTGTCGGGAAGAAAAAATAATTTCAATTGTTTTTATTCAGGAAGTTGAATGTGATGGTGCTCTACGGCGTTCATTGTGATTCAGATGTGTCAGAATAGCACTTCTTATAGGTTAGTTGAATAATTAAACGTAGGCTTGGTTAAAAAAAGTTCAGTAATCGACGTCGCTCAGGCTGTCTGTTGAACATTTCATTATAGAGACTTTGTTGCGGGCAGACTCTCATGATTGCGTGATATGCAAAGGACGGGGCAGCCTCTCGGAATTGCGTGATAAGCAAAGGACAGGGCAGTCTCTCGGAATTGCATGATATGCAAATCTCTCAGACTCACGATCTCCGGCGAATGACTCCCCCTCATCATGCAGACCAGTGAATCCTATAAATGTAATATGGTCAGCGAGTTAGATATCACGCAAATTTTGGTGGGTGCCGGCAGGGAGGCGTGACTGCTAAGTTGCACTGTGTTAGTTGATTGCTATATCTATGTCCCGTCAAATTGATTGGGTCATCAGTAGTTCAATGTGGTTAGTATCAGATACATGGCGGTCACACTCGGCTTTTTGTCTGCAAAAATATAGCCCAAATTCTTGTCGGTTCACTCAGCTGACACAAGGAGGACAGTAAGGCATTTGCACGCTATCGTGACATTGACGATAATATGAAGAAGGAGTTGCCGGAGCTGCTGGAATAATTTGTCTGAATTTTATTTTGTTTCTAAAAATCACTATATTTGTAGAATAATGGAAATAAAATGAATTTTATTGAGTTTAGAAATAGTTTTATTGAAGTTGGATGTATTGCCACATATCAAATTATGACGCAATACCCTGACTTTAACGCAAACAACTTAACACGATGGGTACATCAAGGGTTGTTGGTAAAGCTACGTCAAGGGTTTTACGCATTCCCGGAAATGAAAGGACAATCTGATTTTGCCCTATACGTTTCAAACCGATTATATAAGCCGTCGTATATAAGCCTCCATACCGCACTGGCGTTTTATGGAGCAATTCCAGAAGCTATTACGCAAATCACGGGTGTGTCATCACTCAAAACCACTGAGTTTCATAACGACTTTGGAGTATATACCTACAAGACAATCAAACCTGAGTTGATGTTCGGATATGAGTTAAAGCCATTTGGCAATCGAACAATTCAATTTGCTCACCCGGAAAAGGCACTGCTTGACGTGCTATATCTCTATCCTTTCTACAACACCGAAGAGGAGATGGAGGAGTTAAGATTGGATGAAGACTACCTAATAAACGACATTAATATCGACAGGCTCGATGAATATACAACTCGATTCGGAAACAAAGCTCTTGCAAAACGAGTTGAATTGCTAAAGAAAACTTACTTATTATGATAGAATTAGAACAAATCAAAGGATACTTTCCTGTTGAACTTAGGACTAATTCCGCCTTCCAGAAATATATGGTCAAAGAGTATATCCAACTGATGATACTTGACTTCTTATCTACATCACCTTATATTCAGAAAGTAGTCTTTATTGGTGGCACTAATTTAAGGCTTGTAAAGGGGATTGATAGATTTTCTGAAGATTTAGATTTCGACTGCAAGAGCTTTTCGCAGGAGGAGTTTGTGAAGATGACGGATGAGATTCTGACCTTCTTGCATCGTTCCGGACTCAGAGTTGAAGCTCGCGACAAGGCAAACGATAGGCTAAAAGCATATCGCCGTAATCTTTATTTCCCCGAATTACTATTTGAATTGGGATTATCAGGGTATCGAGAAGAGAGGTTTCTTGTAAAAGTTGAAAGCCAGGACCAAGAGTTTAAGTATAAGCCGCAAATTGTCAATATCAAGCGTACCGGTTTCTTCTTTCCATTTCCTGTCCCTCCCGATTCCATTCTTTGTGCAATGAAATTGTCCGCACTCTTATCACGTCAAAAAGGACGAGATTTTTACGATGCGATGTTTTTGTTAGGCCAAGTTGAACCTGACTATTCATATTTGGCTGCAAAAAGAGGGATTCACAATAAAGAAGAACTTAAATTGGCATTAACAGAAACGACAGAGGCGACTGATCTGAAGAAGAAATATCGTGATTTCGAGCATCTGTTGTTTAATAAGGTAAATGCAGAAAAGGTATTGAAATTCGGTGAGTTTGTAAAAGAATTATAAGCTATTTGACAACAAGAATACAATGTTTTCCTATAATGAAAGCTCATCAATAATGAGACCATGATAGGGGTGTGACCGCTAAGTTGCACTGTGTTAGTTGATTGCTATATCTATGTCCCGTCAAATTGATTG
>CAZPLM010000180.1:0-4273 GCA_964587275.1 uncultured Muribaculaceae bacterium
GAGCTTACCGAAGAAGACCTTTACAAAGGATTAAGAATTGGATTCAACAATGGCGATATCTATCCTGTATTTTGTCTCTCTTCAAAGAAAGACATTGGGGTAAAGAGAGTGATGGAGTTCATTATAAATGTCGCACCGTCTCCTGCAATGAGGAACGAGAAGAGTAAAGAGGGTAAGGAGTTGAAGTGCGATGCAAATGGTCCTACAATTCTGTTTGTTTACAAGACAATGATGGAACAGCACCTGGGTGAAGTTAATTATTTTAAGGTAGTTTCGGGTAAAGTTACTGAAGGTCAGGATCTTGTCAATCCGGATAATGGATCGAAAGAGAGGATTTCAGCGATTTATGCTGTTGCAGGTAAGAAAAAGGAGAAAGTGTCCGAAATGTTTGCAGGTGATTTGGGTTGTACGGTCAAGATGAAGAGCGTCAAGACTAATCAGTCTCTTTGCCAGCCAGGAAATGACGATTCAGTCGAGGGTATAGAAGTACTTCCAATCAAATATCGTACAGCTATCAAGGCAAAGGAGGAGAAAGATAATGAGAAACTTGGTGAATACCTTAACCGCTATAGCGCAAGCGACCCGACAATAGTTGTCGAGTATTCAAAAGAATTGAAACAGATTATTATAAGCGGTCAGGGAGAGCAGCATATCAATATTTTAAAATGGCATATTAATAATGAGGCCAAGATTGAAGTTGATCTGTTTGCACCGAGGATTCCTTATCGTGAGACTATTACAAAAGTGGCCGCTGCCAACTACCGTCATAAGAAACAATCAGGTGGAGCAGGTCAGTTTGGTGAAGTACATCTTCTTATCGAGCCGGTTATCGAGGGTTCTACAAACAACCGTTTCAAAGTTGACGGAAGAGATCTTGTATTGAATATCAAGGCAAAGGATGTAACGGAACTTGAATGGGGTGGCAAAATGGAGTTTTACAACTGTATTGTCGGAGGAGCAATTGATGCAGGCTTTATGCCGGCTATCAAGAAAGGTATAATGCAAAAGATGGAGGAAGGCCCTCTTACAGGTTCTTATGCACGTGATATCAGAGTCTATGTATATGATGGAAAGATGCACCCTGTAGATTCAAATGAAATTTCATTTGTACTTGCTGCAAGGAATGCATTCAAGGAAGCATTTAAAAAAGCAGGTCCTAAGATTATGGAACCTATTTATAATGTGGAAATTATGGTGCCGGGAGATTGCATGGGCGATGTGATGTCAGATCTTCAGAATCGCCGCTCAATGATTGAAGGCATGAGTTCTACAAAAGGATTTGAAGTTTTGAAAGCAAGAGTTCCGTTGGCTGAACTTTACAAATATTCAACAATTTTGAGCTCAATTACTTCGGGCCGCGCAACATTCACAATGACATTTGCAGAATACCAGCAGGTTCCTTCAGATGTCCAGGATAAGTTGCTCAAGGCATACGAGGCCGAACAGGAAGAAGAGTAACACAACTCATTTACCCACTATTTCTTAAGGCAACGGTTTTTAAAACTGGTGCCTTTTTAGTGCAAGGTTGCTTGCACAGTGGAGTTTTATAAACCATCAAAATTATTAACAGATGAAACTTATTATCCCGGACGATTACCGGAACCTACTTGGAGGTGCGGAGAACACCGAAAAAGCAATCAAACTGATCAAGGATATGTTTCAGTTGAACTTATCCGCTCAACTTACTCTCTTGCGCGTAACAGCGCCTATGGTCGTACTTAAGGGTACAGGTATTAATGATGATCTTAATTCGGTGGAGCGCCCTGTTTCGTTTCCGATCAAGGATATGAATGAAAGTAATGCGGAAGTGGTTCATTCTCTTGCCAAATGGAAAAGGCTTAAACTTGCCGAGATGGGATTGAAACCCGGAAGAGGCATTTACACGGATATGAATGCTTTACGTCCTGATGAAGAATTGGATAATATCCACTCCATATATGTTGACCAATGGGATTGGGAAAAAGTGATTAAATTGGAAGACAGAAATTTGAATTTTTTAAAGGCTACTGTACGCCGGATATACGAGGCAATCAAGGTTACCGAAAACAGACTGTATGTCGAGTTTCCGCAAATTGAGCCTGTTTTGCCTGATGAAATACATTTTATTCATGCACAGCAGTTACTTGATGCTTATCCTGATTTATCTCCTCATGAACGCGAAAACAGGATAGTTGAAAAATACGGAGCTGTCTTTATCATCGGTATAGGAGGAAATCTTTCCAACGGTGAACCGCATGATGGCAGAGCAGCTGACTATGATGACTGGAGTTCCCGTAACGAGGATGGATTTTTTGGACTGAACGGAGATATTCTTGTCTGGAATCCTATTTTAAAATCAGCATACGAATTATCAAGTATGGGAATCAGGGTTTCCCCTGAATCATTGAAAAAACAACTTGAACTTCGCGGTCAGCAGGGAAAGAGCACTCTTTATTTTCATAAAAAACTTTTGAATGGTGAGTTGCCATACACTATCGGAGGTGGTATAGGTCAGTCTCGTCTTTGTATGTATATGCTTAGAAAGGCACATATTGGCGAAATTCAAAGCAGTATATGGCCTGATAAGATGCGTGAAGAGTGCAGAAAAGCCGGAATAGATCTGGCTTGATTTTGGAAAAGATTGATTACATTTGAAACAAATGGTAAAAGCGACTGGTATAGAAAAATCCTTTGGATCACTGAAGGTCTTAAAAGGAGTTGATTTTCAAGCTTCTGAAAAAGAGGTAGTATGTATTGTCGGTGCAAGTGGCGCCGGCAAGTCAACTCTTTTACAAATCCTCGGGTCTCTGTCAAGACCTGACAAGGGAAAGGTGGAGATAGATGGTGTGGATATTTTTTCTTTGTCAGAAAAAGAAATGGCAGAGTTCAGGAATAAAAAGATCGGATTTGTTTTCCAGTTTCATCACTTGTTACCAGAATTTACGGCTGTTGAGAATGTTATGATTCCTTCGCTAATTGCTTCGAAGTCTCGATCCGAGGCGTCGGAGCGTGCGAAGGCTTTGCTTACTGATCTTGGTCTTGCCGAGCGTTTCGATCATAAGCCGTCCGAACTCAGCGGCGGTGAGCAGCAACGTGTTGCAGTCGCCCGCGCACTTATGAACAATCCTTCTGTCCTTTTTGCAGATGAGCCTTCCGGCAATCTTGACAGTAAAACAAAGGCTGAATTACATAAATCATTTTTTGATCTGCGTGATAAGTTTGGAGTTACAGTTATTATTGTAACTCACGATAAGGAATTGGCATCAATGTCTGATCGTACCCTGGAGATGAAAGACGGATTGTTTATTTAGCGATCTGATGCAAATTGATTATGGGCGTTTTTCATTTTAAACGTTTTTCGATACGTAACGAATCTTCAGCAATGAAGGTTAACAGCGATGCGGTCGTTTTCGGAGCATGGATCAATCTGCAAATTCCTGATGGGAAGAACAAAGAGGTTAAAGTACTGGATATAGGGACAGGAACAGGGGTTATTGCCCTTATGGCTGCTCAGCGACTTGAAAATATACCGGCTGACATAATGGGAATAGATATTGATCCCGCCTCAGTTATGGAGGCGCAGTACAATTTCAGTAATTCTCCATGGGTGGAAAGGATCAAATCACGACAAATTGCATTTCAGGATTTTTCCTCTGTTTCAAATGAGAGGTTCGATATTATTTTTTCAAATCCGCCATATTTCCGTAATTCACTGAAAGCGCCTGACAAACGAAGAAGCGATGCGCGTCACTCTGACTCTCTTCCATATACGGAATTGATAGAGGGTGTAAAAAGCTTATTGGCAGAAAATGGCAGATTTTCAGTCATTTTACCTTATAATGAGGTGCGTGATTTTATTCTTGAAAGCTCACTAAAGGGGCTTTACACCTCTCGCGAATGTATGCTTTTTTCCAAAGAAGGGGCTGCGCCCAAACGTCTTATGATGGAGTTTGTTACACAACCTCCCATTCAAATAAGTCATGAAGAGGCTTATTTAAATGGGAGTCAAGTGCATTCTATGCTCGATAACTTCTACCTTTAGTCTTGATCAATTACAGGCATTTCGGCAGGTTTTTCCGGCCGGTTATTGTCGCAGTTGCCGTCACGATTTTCCGGGCGGTCGTTATCCCTGTTTCTGAATTGTGAAATAAGCTTCATTCTAAAATTTTCCTCTGCTATGAAAATCTTTGAAACTTTCTTTACAGGAAGAATTTTCTTGAATTTGGCCACATAATTTGAAGGGATTGACGACTCTTTTTCAAGTGCTGTTACATACTGATTGATGTACTTCTCT
>CAZPLM010000181.1:0-4270 GCA_964587275.1 uncultured Muribaculaceae bacterium
AGGTCAGAGATCATGTTTTCAACTGCCAGGCGGGCATTACAGTAGCCTCAGTATTGTCAGACGGCTCAATATCATCCTGTCCAAGCATAAGATCAGACTATGTGCAGGGAAATATCTACAAAGATGATTTTTGGGACGTTTGGGAAAACAGATTCCTACAATACAGAGACCGTAACTGGATGAAAAAGGGAGAATGTGCAGAATGCAAGTTTTTCAAATACTGTCGCGGGAATGGAATACACCTTAGGGATGAAAACGGAGAGTTGCTCTTATGCCACTACAAAAGACTTACAGAGTAGATGACACAGTCATCTCCTTCAGCATAATAATCTTTCACACGCGCTTCTTCAACAAAATTACAGGCAGCATAAAATTTATGAGTAGGGACATACTGCTCGCGTCCTGCTGTATAAAGTATCAGCTTTTTTCCGCCCAATGACTTTACGTACTTTTTGATCTCTTCAATAATAATCCTGCCCGTTCCCCTGCCCTGCTGTGACTTATCAACCCCAAGCCAATAAATCTCATAGGTAGTCAAAGTACAGGGAATCTTTGCAAAGCAGGCAAATCCAACAGTCCTGTCTGATTCTCCAGCTAAGACAGAATCCGCAAATATGAAATCGTAATTATCGACATTATTCCCATCCTTCAAAGCAAGAGTTGCAAGTTCAGAAGCAACATCTATCTCATCGGGGGCCTGTTCAAAAAAGCCTGTTGATGAAAGAATCCTTCTCACACTGTCAATATCATCACGACAAATCGAATTTCTCAATACTATACTTCTTACTTCTCTTTTCATGTCTCTTTCCATTTTACAACTCAAAAGGCGGCATCTATAATCTTATCAAACATCCCGGCAATACCGATGCCAGACTCCCTTACCATTGCAACAAATCCGGAATCAGGAGAAATACATGGATTAGTATTAATATCTATGACAAATAGCTTACCGTTTCTATCCATTCTGTAGTCCACTCTTGCATATCCTTCAAGAAGAAGTTTATTGCGACACTCATCTGTTATCCTTATAAGTTCATTCTTTACACTTTCATCAATAATAAAACTTCTGCGGCTTTGTTGATAAGGCAGTGACTCCTCATCCCATTTGGCTTCATAAGTAAGGATTTTATGCCCTTCAAATTCAGGTGCAAAACACATCTCTGCAGGAGGGAGAACAACATCTCCCAAAAAAGCGCAGTTGAACTCACGCCCATCAATATATCGCTCAGCAATCCATTCGAAGCCAGTCTGCTTTTTACGGTGTTCCAACTCTTTCTGCATTTCCTTTTCGGATGGAAATGTCATAATACATCCATCATCAAGGGCAATCGAGGCATGTTCAGTCTTTGCCTTAAGGATGAACTCTGCATTTTTTTCAAACAAGGCGCCCGGAGAGGGAATATTTTTTTCCTGAAGAATTCTTCTTGAAAGTTCCTTGTCAGCACTGATAATCTGAGCGTACAGCCTGTTCCCCGTATAAGGGATATGCATTGCATCAAGAAGCTGAACAGCGACTGTTGACAGCAATCCGCTATTGCAGACTGACTCGACTATATTAAAAACCAAATCGGGCTGAAACCCTCCAAGATCAGAAATAACCTTCTTTAAATCAGAAGAAAATGGAATTTGCCTTACAATATGAGACTTAGAGAGTATGCTCTCTACAAAATCAGCCTCAATCAGATTATCCTGTTCATCGACAGCCCCTTCGAGAGGGACTTCATCACGAAGAATGGCGATTCTCATCTTATGTATTGTTTGATTTCTTTTTTAGATGTAAAGAAACGATCGACAGCAAGTCTTGATCCACGCTTGATCGCTTCATTGACGATTGTAGCAATCAATTTTTCATACGGGAATCCTATCTTTTTGCATAAGATACAAATATCCGAATATGACGGGTTAAGCCCTGCCATTGTATTTACCTCCATCACTACCGGCTCGCCTTTTGAATTCATTCTCACATCCACTCTCCCGGCATCGCGGCATAATATAGAACGCCACGCCTTTAATGCAAGACGACTTACGGACGGCTCATTAACAAGTTTGTAGACCATGCGGTCTTCGTACTCCTGTTTATTATCATAGGTATAGGCATTTTTATCCGCCTCTTTAGTGCTTTGTATCTCCAAAACACCTAATGCCTTTGCTTTATCTCCGGTACCGATGATACCCACTGTGAACTCGCGACCCGGGAGAAACTCCTCAACGAGTGCAGGCTGTTTGAAATTTTTCAGCACAAAATTACACTGTTCGATCAGCTCTTCCTGATTATTAACTTTTGAATTTTTAGTGATGCCGCGACTTGTCCCCTCTGCGACAGGTTTTACAAAAAGAGGAAAAGGGATCTTGACATTTTTCACATCCGTGATTTTACGAACAACACAGAAATCTGCAGTACGAACATTATATGAGTGTAATACTGCATTTGTCAATCCTTTATCCAGGGCAAGGGCCATTCTTTCAGTAGTAGAAAATGTATATGGTATCTTGTATGCATCAAGCAGGGCCGGAACCTGAGCTTCACGCCCAATCCCGTTTATTCCTTCGGCAATATTGAAAACAAGGTCCCAACGCTCACCTGCAAGCAATCTTTTAATCAGCTGTTCAAGGCATCCGATCCGGACAACCTTATGTCCCATAGAGATAAGAACATTTTCTATCGCTTCTATCGTCTCTTCGCAGTCAAATTCTGCGACCTCTTCCATTGAGTAATCTCTGGTTAAATAATAACTCTTGAGATTATAGGTCATACCTATAAGCATTATTTCTTATAATTAGATGATTGATAGAATTTTATTGACTATAAAAAAATATTATAAAGCTTTAAAAACAGTGGCAAATATACGCTTTTTTCATACTGATGAACTTATTATTTAATTTATTTGAAATTTAATTAAAAAAAAGCGGTCCGGTCTTATGACCGAACCGCAAATATCTTCAAAAATTGCTCTATAATCTATTTTAAGCCACTGTTAAGAAAAGCTATAAAAGCTTCTACATCAAGATTATAACCTCTTGTATTCATAGTGCTGTCAGTAGTTGGATCAATCAACACATAAAAAGGCTGAGCGTTGACATTATACTTCTTCATCACAAGATAAGAATTGATCTTTCCGAGTGATTTGAGAACCTTTCCCTGATCAGTAGTGATCCAGTCCTTTTCATCAACAACTGTTTTGTCATCACCATAAAGCTGGACCATAATATATTTATCCCTTAGTGTATTATGTACTCTGCTGTCAGAGAACACACGTGATTCCATCTCGCGGCAATTGACACATCCGCCACCCGTGAAGTCAAGGAATACAGGCTTTCCAACCTTTTTAGCATATTCCATACCTTCATTATAATCAAAGAACGCATCAAGACCAATAGGTTTCTTTATAAAATCACTATACTTGGGAGCAAAACCGAAGCCACCTTCACCTCCGGCCGAATTCTCACCTACCACATAAGTGGCGCCCCCTCCCGATGACTGAGCAAGATTAAAGTCTTGAGTATTCATTGGAGGAAGATATCCTGAAAGGGCCTTTAAAGGAGCACCCCACATACCTGGTATCATATATACCACAAAGGTAAAGACTGTTATGGAGAGGATAAGTCTTAAAACAGAAAGATGATCTACAGGAGAATCATATACAAACTTGATCTTGCCAAGAAGATAAAGTCCGAGTAGTGTAAATACAACTATCCAGATTGCAAGATAAACCTCTCTGTCGAGAAGATGCCAGTGGTAAGTCTGATCAGCAACGCTGAGGAACTTAAATCCGAGTGCAACCTCCACAAATCCCAATACTACCTTTACGGAATTCAGCCATCCGCCTGATTTAGGAAGATTTTTCAGAAGTGACGGTGCAAATGCGAATACCATAAAAGGCAGGGCAAATGCAACTGAAAACGCAAACATCGTTATAATCGGTTCCCAAACGCCTCCCTGAGTCGACTCGATAAGTACTGAGCCAACGATAGGGCCTGTACATGAGAACGATACAAGAACAAGCGTTAATGCAAGGAAGAAAACTCCTCCAAGTCCGCCTTTTTCTGATTTTGAATCTGACTTATTGACAAGTTTTGAAGGCATGGTGATTTCAAATGCTCCAAAGAAAGAAGCCGCGAATACCATGAAAATCAGGAAGAACAAGATATTTGGAAGCCAGTGTGTCGCAAGCCAGTTAAAAATATCGGCTGTTACGGCAGGACCACCGGCGAAGTATGTAATCAGAATAATAACTGCAATTGGAATAGTATAGAGAGCTATAATGAAAAT
>CAZPLM010000182.1:0-4215 GCA_964587275.1 uncultured Muribaculaceae bacterium
TACCTATATTATTACAGGTTCTGTACGTCTTGACCTGACCAATTTCTTTGGAACTGATCCGAAATTCAGATACAAACCTACCTGGTCAATCGGAGGTACTTATAAACTCGCTGAAGCATTTGATGGTGTAAAAGCAATTTTTGACAGGTTGAATGTTAGAGCATCTTACGGTGTAAACGGTAATATTTCCCTGAATAACACACCTTATCTGATTCTTTCAGTAGGTAGTTACAATACTACTATGGGTGGTGTCTCTTATGGAATCAACTCTTATCCAAACAATCAGTTGCGCTGGGAGAAAACCAAAATCATGGATGGAGGAATCGATATGTCAATGTTTAAGGGCAGACTTAATCTGACATTGGATTATTACTATAAAAAGAGTACCGATCTGATTGTAAGCGATGCAGTTGATGCTACGACAGGAACAACCGCGCTTTCACAGAATGTTGGAGGTGTTACAAATAAAGGTGTTGAACTTTCGTTATCAGGTGATATTGTAAGAAAAGGAGATTTTTCATATAATTCTTCTCTCATAATGAGTTACAATAAGAGCAATGTGGATTCATACAATGTGACGAGAAATTATTTCTCTTCTTTTGCGACTGCTGCATCAATTCTTGTAGAAGGATATCCAATGAATGGCTTCTGGGGTGCGAAATTCGCAGGATTGAGCGATAAGGGTGTTAGTAGATTCTACAATAAGGATGGAGAGATTGTTGAAGGAGGTTCGCTGAAAGCAGCTGATGCAGTCTATCTTGGTACCTACAGGCCTAAAGTAGATATGAGCTGGACAAATACATTCAATTATAAGAATTGGGAGATGTCATTTATGTTCATCGGAAAGTTCGGACATAAATACAGAAAGGATGCCTTCACAGGTTCAAACTACAACAACCGCCATGTAGGTGAAAGATGGAGAAAGGCAGGCGATGAGAATACTACAATATACCCTGTCCTGAAATCATGGAATATGGATATGTTCTATTTCTCATACAGTGATGTACTGATCGGCAATGCAAGTTATGTGAAGTTAAGAGACTTGACACTGGCTTATTATCTTCCTTCAAAGGCTGTGAAGTCGGTAGGTCTTTCAAATGTGAAACTTTATTTCCAGACAAGGAACTTGTTCTACATCGCAGCCAAAGGAACTGATATAGATCCGGAGACTGCAGAATTGAATATGTCAGGAGGTACCGGAGCTATGACAGCACAAGGTTATACTTCTACTCAGTTAAGACCGGAGTTCTATTTCGGAATATCTGTTAATCTTTAATAACTTTTATGATTATGAAACGAATAATACTATATATTTCATTGGCAGTCTTGCTGACATCCTGCGCAAGTTTTCTTGATGTAAAGCCTGCCGGGAAGCTGATACCTGAAAAAGGAGACATCTCTTCTTTTGACAAACTTCTGAACAATGCTAACACAATTTCATATATTTACTATAACAACAACGGCACAAGCGCTCTCAATTATTTGACAGATGATCTTGAAATGACCGATATTCAGGCTCAATATGCCTGGTACAACGGACATCCAAATATTGACTGCTATTTTGCATATACATTTAAAAAGCCATACGGCAATCCTAATACCCAGGATTATTATTGGAACTGGGGTTTTTATAGAGCTGCACAGTATTTCAATGCCTGCATAGACGGCGTTAATGACGTGCGTACCACAGATACAGATGAGGAGGCTCGTGAGACCATAGCTCAGGCTACCGTAGCAAGAGCATGGGGGTATTTTACGGCTGCTCTCGGATATGGTCCGGTCTATAAGCCAAAAGGAGATAACTCCGCTAAGGTAATTCCTTACAGGACACAAAGCGACGTCCTGTCACCGATGGAAGATTTGTCAACTCTTCAGGGAGTATATGACAGGGTGCTTTCAGATGTACATTCAGTTCTTGCTGATATTCCTGAATATGCCTCTTCCAATACGAGATTCGGAAAGGTTCAGACCTATGCATTTCTTGCATACTATCATCTCTTTACTGCACAATATGACAGTGTAGCCTATTATGCCGACAAAGCATTGACAATGGCGGCAAACCAGAAAGGCGGAATGGAAAATCTATTCTTTGATATGAATAAGTTTTCATGGGCACAGGCAGCCGCTGCAACAACCAATCGTGATTTGAGGTATTCAAGCTCAATCAATACTACTCAAGGAGCTGATCCTGTATCAGCATCATACAACAGGGAAATGTGTCTTTATAGAGAGTGCGGCTCCGGTGGCAGCTATTCAGCATATCCTTCTACAGAATTCAAGAGTCTGTTAGATACAGAAACAGATTTGCGCTGTGAGTACTATTATTTTGAATATGATGGTTATAATACAGTTGTCGGTGCGGATAAATTTGATGATGGCAGACAGGTGCAGAACTATATGGCAAGTAAAATTGCTGTTTCTTCCGGTTTTTCATATCCTGAAGTACTCCTTATGCGTGCAGAAGGTCGTGCGAGAACAGGTAATGTATCAGGCGCACTGGCAGACTTGAACTACCTGCGTAAATTCAGACATAAAACAGGTACTCCTGATTTGACTATCTCAGGTGCAGACAATGTAATGACAGAGATTGCAAATGAGCGTCGTCGTGAATTGCCGATGGGATCTCACAAACGTTTTGCCGATCTTAAGAGATATACAAATGATGCCGGCAAGCCTTGGGCAAAAACAGCTATTTCACATACTGTACAAGGTAAGACATATACTCAGAATGTCGACTCTGATTATTATGTATTGCCAATCAGAAATGCCGTCCTCGAATGGAATACTCAGTGGGGAATCCCATTGGATGAAACTGTATGGTCAAATACAAAATAAAAAAAGGGTTTAGGCTTTTTTAGTTGTATTAATTATATATTAATTTAATTATAATAATAATGAAGAAAATTTTATTACTGATTTCTGTAATGATGATCTCATTCTCCGCTTTTGCGCAGGATGGCGTAAAGTGGAATGAAGGCACATTACAAGAGGTATTGAACAAAGCAAAGTCCAATAAGAAAGGGCCAAAGCAGGTATTTATTGACTGCTACACCTCATGGTGCGGACCTTGCAAATGGATGGCAAATACAGTTTTTCCTCAAAAAGAGGCCGGCGACTATTTCAATAAGAATTTTGTCTGCGCAAAGTTTGATATGGAAAAAGATGAGGGGGTAGATATGAAGACAAAATATGCAATCAGCGCATTCCCTACTTTCCTTATTCTCGATGTTGAAGGTAATGAAGTTGGTCGTGTTGTAGGTGGAGACGAACTGCCTGTATTCATTGAGGCAGTTGAAAAGGCAAAAGATCCAAACAACTCCCCAAAAGCCATACTTGCAAATTATGATGCTACAAAAGATATGAAGTATGCATATCAATATCTCGAAGAAATGAAAAACCTCTATAATAAAGAAGGTATGATCGAGTTTTTTGAGAAATATTATGACGGTATGAGCCAGAGAGATAAACAATCTGACAAAATATGGGAGTATCTTTCAACATCAGTTTCATTATCAGAGCCTTTTGTTTTCAATACGATAACAGACAATCTTAGTAATTTTTATTCTTCTAAAGGTAAGGCCGAGGTCAATACTATACTTATAAGAACATGCAAGAATGATCTCCTGGGTTTTGTAAGTGGCAGAATCAAAGTTGATGATGCAGTTGTGGACAAGGCTTGTGAATTGATTACATATTTATCTGAAAACACGAATATGGACAATTTCACTGTGAATGCTGCTCAGGCTTATAAGGCAAAGGATGTTGATGCTTTGGTAAAAACAGTTACATACAACAATATTCCTTACTGGTTCAGCTGCCAGGATATCAGGATTATCCAGACTATTGTAATGAGAAATGACCTTATCCCTCAAGGCGAAAAGGCTCGTTTTATAAAGAACTTCCGTGATGCTCTCCAGACTGTTATCAACAGTACTGATAAAGACTGGGAGACTCTTAAAGATGTAGAGATACCTGAGGCTAAAAATCTTGGTGCAGTTCCTGCAATGCTTATGATGTAGTTGAGTATTTCAACGATAAATAATAGAGGCAGCCTGAATAGACTGCCTCTTTTTTGTTTAGTTAAGAAATAATTAAAGATTGTTTATTTCTTCTGCTGTTAATCCCGTGAAGCATGAAATTGTGGGGATATCTATTCCCTTTGCTTTCATTTTCCTTGCAATTACAAGTTTGCTTTGTGCAATACCCTGCTCGGTC
>CAZPLM010000183.1:0-1738 GCA_964587275.1 uncultured Muribaculaceae bacterium
CATGGGACATTTATTGTCGGAGCCGATTATATCAGTCAGGGCGATTTCATCAATTGTGTTGAAAGCGCCACTCTGAATGTTACGGGTACTTTTCAGAATAATACGAAAGGGCTTATTGAGAATAATGGAACCATCACCTGCAATTATCTGTATGGTACGAATACTACTGAAATTTTGAATCAGAAGACCATTAAGGCTGTGAATGCAAAATTTACAACGGCTGTAGATATTACAAATAATGGTAATTTTATTGTTGATGATACATTTACCAGCACAAATTCTTCGGACAAGTTGTCAAATTATGGACTTTTGCAGGCGAAAATATTTGATTTTTCAAGTTGCGGCATTGCTTTGTCAAATTATTGTCACGTTAAAGGCCAAACGATCAAGGCCGGCAATGGCAGCAGTCTTACCGGTTATTCCGGCTCCCTGATTGAGTGTGAGAATTTCGTCAGCGAGCAGAGCAAGGTTAACCTTAACTCTGATGCAATGTTTTCAATTGCTGATATGAGTGATTACACCGGGACGGTAGATGGTCTTTCAGGTTATCGTCTCGATCTGAGTGGCAGAGCAAGTGGTGCCTCAATCCCGCTATTTATTTGGGGAGCAATAAAATCAGGCTGTGAGAATACGGCAAACTCAATAGGATTGAAAGGAACGATGTATGTCGTAAAAGGAGAAACTGTTACTTACGGCAGCAGTTATATCCAGGTACAGCAATCCGGCGTGACTATGGTTTCCGGGGCTGACAATCTCGATTACTCTATTAAAAGTACGAGTTGCAACGGTGGAGGATTTGAAGGTGGTGAAGGCGGTGGAGGAGATGATGATTATCCTAAATGGATAGATCTTGACAGCGAGCTGACATTCCTTATTGAGGATATGTGGCCTTATCAAGGTGACTACGATATGAATGATGTGGTATTTGAGATAACAGGGATAAAAGAGTATATTAATGCTGACAACGGTGTATTAAAATATAAATTCACTTTAACTCCAAAGGCCTGCGGAAGTTCCCGCTTGGTATCTGTCGCATTGCAACTTGAAAAGATAGGGAACTCAAATGTTTCCTCTATAAAAGAGACATCTCTCTCTTCAAGTCAGACCTTTGTTGAGGTTGATGCTGTTCATTCAAAGGCAACACTGATGCTGATACCGGATTTTCACAAGACTGTGTATAATTCTTCAACTCATATTATGAAGAACACAATTGAGAGTGAAGCAAAACAGTCTTCAAGAGATTTCACTTATGAGATTACCTTTAATACCCCGGTCGCTCAGACTGCCGTTGATCCACTTTCAACCAATCTGAATTTCTTTATTATTGTCGGTAATAACGAGATCCCTCGGACGGAAGTTCACGTTGCCGGTTATCAGCCGACAGATAAGGTTCTCCGAGTTGATACTAATGGCTATGTCGATAGTGAAACAGGGCAGTCGTGGGGCTTGCTCCTTCCATTTACCGGTTTCTACTATCCTATCGAATACACAAAGATAACAGATGCATATCCTGATTTTGCTTCCTGGGCAGCATCCGGCGGGCAGAGTTATTCTACATGGTATAACAACCCGTCATCAGGTAAAATATATACAAAGTGATCTAAGTAATATTTTAACTCTTTTAATAGAACCATATTGGAATGTAAATACAAAATAATGGCAGAGTTCCAAGGTTTAATATTTGACTTTTAATAGAACCATATTGGAATGTAAATTAAAATAAATCATCAATAGTTTT
>CAZPLM010000183.1:1748-4188 GCA_964587275.1 uncultured Muribaculaceae bacterium
CTTTATTGAAGCCTCCAGCTTCTGAGTTCTCGCCTGTATTCTTTTTCCCTGCCATCGCAGAGAGAGTCAAGTAATTGATGAAACTCTGTCCCGTGGTTGTGGTGTTGCAAATGGCAAAGTTCGTGAAGCATCACATAGTCGCTCAATTCAGCAGGGAGTCTCATAAGTTGCAGATTCAGGTTGATGTTGTTTTTTGCCGAGCAGCTTCCCCAGTTGGATGTGTTGTTTTTTATTGCAACCCGGTTGAAAGTGAATCCATGCATTTGTGCAAGGGCCTGCAAACGTGCAGGAAGGTATTTTTTTGCCTCTTTCCGCATTTGT
This sequence comes from uncultured Muribaculaceae bacterium, assembly GCA_964587275.1. Taxonomy (GTDB): domain Bacteria; phylum Bacteroidota; class Bacteroidia; order Bacteroidales; family UBA932; genus CAZPLM01. The sequence continues at coordinate 2,070 of CAZPLM010000183.1, forward strand.
TCAATGTCTATCAGGTTATCAGACTGTTGCATTTGCCTCAATATCCACTCCCTGTTTTTATTGACAAATGCAGATGCTGCTGAAAAAGGGACATACCATGGCATTGTAACAGTAATGCCTCTGCTGCCCCGGACTGACAGTTTGATATTGCGACAGTTTCTTCTTTTCTGCATCATTACCTGCCCCAACCCATCTATGGCAACTGTTTTTTTCAATTTTTAAAATGTTAAATGACAAACAAATGTATGGAAATAGTTGGATTCTTAAAAATATTAACTACATTTGCACACTCTTTGCGGAAGGTCCGCAGAGATTTGAAATAATTATTTTTTGCAATTATGTCAGAGTATTTATCAGCAGACAAAAAGCAAGAGATTTTCGGGAAATACGGGAAGTCTAATACAGACACCGGCTCAGCTGAGAGTCAAGTTGCTTTATTTTCCTACCGTATCGCTCACCTGACAAGTCACCTTCAGAATAACAGGAAGGATCACAACACACAAAGAGCATTGTTGAGACTTGTAGGTAAAAGACGTCAGCTCCTTGATTATTTAAAGGACACTGATATCGAACGATACAGAAATATTGTGAAGGAACTCAACCTTCGTAAATAATAAAAGGAAAAACAGAGAGAGGCTGTGGAATTCGCAGCCTCTTTTTTATAATATCCGGTCACTAATACAGTCCGCAGCCGGATATTATGCGGAAATGAAATTATTAATTACTCTCACAGGGAGAGGCGGATTGTATTAGAATCATGAATATTATTAACAAAACCATCCAGTTGTCCGATGGAAGGACAATCGAAATTGAGACCGGTAAAGTTGCCAAACAGGCAGACGGTTCAGTAGTTGTAAAAATGGGCGGCACTATGTTGCTTGCTGCCGTTACATGCGCAAAAGAGGCTAAGGAAGATGTTGACTTCCTGCCTTTACAAGTAGAGTACAAAGAAAAATATGCCGCAGCGGGTCGTTTCCCGGGTGGTTTTATGAAAAGAGAAGGTCGTGCGACCGATTATGAGATTCTGACTGCAAGACTCGTTGACAGAGCTTTGCGTCCGTTGTTTCCTGAGAATTTCCATGCAGAAGTCTATGTGACTGTTAATCTGATTTCTTCAGACAAAGAAAATATGCCTGATGCCCTTGCCGGCCTTGCAGCATCTGCTGCTCTTATGGTAAGTGACATTCCATTCGAAGGTCCTATTTCAGAGGTCAGAGTTGCAAGGATTGATGGCAAGTTCTGTGTCAATCCTACATTTGACCAAAATGAAAAGGCTGATATTGACATCATGGTTGCAGCTACATACGAAAATATCATGATGGTTGAGGGTGAAATGAAAGAAGTCAGCGAGGCTGAGATGCTCGAAGCTATCAAGTTTGCCCATGAAGAGATAAAGAACCACTGCCTTGTTCAGAAAGAGCTTGAAAAGGCTGTTGGCAAGGAAGTTAAGAGGACATATTGTCACGAGACCAATGATGAGGCAGTTGAAAAGGCAGAATGGGAATATTGCTATGACAAATGTTATGCAATTGCCAAATCAGGAAAGCCAAAACATGAAAGGACAGATGCTTTTGATGCATTGCATGAGGAATTTCTCGAGACAATTCCGGAAGAGGAGAGAGAAGAAAAGGCCGTTATGGTGGCTCGTTATTACAATGCAATTGAAAAGAAGGCAATGCGCCGTATGATTATAGATGAGGCTGTCCGTCTTGACGGCAGGAAGAATACTGATGTTCGCCCTATCTGGTGCGAGGTTGGCTGTCTGCCAGGTGCTCATGGTTCAGCTATCTTTACAAGAGGTGAGACACAATCTCTGGCCACAGTTACTCTTGGGACTAAAGATGATATGAAGGAGAGAGATGAAGTGTTGATCCAGGGCAGCGACCAGTTTGTATTACATTATAATTTCCCTCCATTTGCTACAGGTGAAGCGAAAGCAGCACGCGGATTGAGCAGAAGAGAGATTGGACACGGCAATTTGGCCTGGAGAGCTTTAAAACCGGTAGTTCCTACAGGTGAAGATAATCCTTACGCAGTAAGGGTTGTTTCTGATATTCTCGAGTCAAACGGTTCGTCTTCAATGGCTTCAGTTTGCGGTGGATGCCTTGCTCTTATGGAT
>CAZPLM010000184.1:0-4182 GCA_964587275.1 uncultured Muribaculaceae bacterium
TTTTCCATTCTCCGTATCGAACTTCATCCCCTCAGCGATTATCTCACGGATTCTCTCAGGCCCCTCACTGACAAGGATTTTAACTGCATCATCTTCACACAGGCCACGACCGGTAATAACTGTGTCTGTAAAATGAATTTCAGGATTATCTTCAATCGTGGTAACTGCGGCAATACCGCCCTGGGCATTATAAGAATTGCTGTCTCTTATTCCGCGTTTAGTAAGAATAAGGACACTACCCATTTCAGAAGCCTTATGAGCAGCATAAAGTCCAGCCAGGCCGCTACCGATAACTAAGTATTTTACCATTATTTCAACATTTGTTCATTTCGTATGCAAGACCGCCCTCTGCTGTCTCCCTGTACAGACTCGGCAAATCATGTCCTGTCTTTCGCATTGTCTCTACCACTCTGTCAAAACTGACTCTATGATTCCCGTCAGAATATGATGCATATATATTTGCATCAAATGCTCTTGCCGCGGCAATGGCATTCCTTTCAATACATGGGATCTGAACAAGTCCGCAAACAGGATCACAGGTAAGCCCAAGATGGTGCTCGAGGGCCATTTCAGCTGCATATTCTATTTGTGCAGGAGTGCCTCCGAAAATGTAGCAGGCAGCAGCGGCAGCCATTGCACAGGCAACCCCAATCTCACCTTGGCAACCGACCTCGGCTCCGGAAATAGAAGCATTCGACTTCACAACATTTCCAAAAAGGGCGGCAGTAGCCAATGCCCTGTATATTCTTATCGGCATGAAACTACGCGTAGACTGAAGGTGATAGAGCACTGCGGGCAAGACTCCGCTGGCCCCACAAGTCGGAGCGGTTACAATTATTCCGCCTGATGCATTTTCTTCCGCTGTTGCAAGTGCGTATGCATAAAGCTTTCCCCTGCTGTTCATTGCATCTGTCTGACCTTTAGATTTGATGAAATATATACCGGCTTTGCGGCTGACTTTCAGGCCTCCGGGAAGAACTCCCTCATTCTGTAAACCGCGTTCAATCGTTTCACACATTGTCTTCCAAATCATAGACAGATAATCCCATATTTCAGGACCCTCGCATATCTCAACATATTCCCAGTAACTGCGACCTTCATCAACGCACCATTTTTCTATCTCAGTAATGGTTGAGAGCGGATAAACGCTCTGATCATGCGTTTCTTGAGTATTCTCGTTTGCAAGGGAACCCCCGCCAACGCTGAAAATGGTCCAGTCACCCACCTCTTTTGAATTGAAAAACGCCTTGAAATTCATCCCGTTGGGATGAAATTTCAGGACAACAGAAGGCTTCCAGATGATCTCTACGGGGGCATGAGGCTCCAATACTGAAAGAATAGCAACATCTGTAAGGTGCCCCTTTCCGGTTGCGGCAAGACTTCCGTAAAGTGTCACTACATAGCGTTCGGCATTGGGGTACTTTGCCAAAAACTGTTCGGCTGCCCGCTTCGGCCCCATAGTATGACTGCTCGAAGGACCGTTACCAACTTTATATAGTTCTTTTATACTCTCCATAATTATATATTTCCCCACAAAGATAATATTTAAGGTTAACAATTGACGAATGTGGTTTTGAAATAGTTTTTTCCTATTTTTGTCACTGGCATAACTTTAAATCACGAATATGATTCTGAATATTATTTTTGACTTTGGCGGTGTACTCGTTGACTGGAACCCAAAATATGTCTACAAGGACTATTTTAATGATGACCAGAAGATGGAATGGTTTCTAAATGAGATTTGTACGCCAGCATGGAATGGAGAACAGGACCGCGGACGGACAATGGCCGAAGGGACTGCCTGGCTGTTGGCACGTCACCCGGAATATTCAGAGGCCATCAAACTTTATTATGACAAATGGGAAACAATGCTGAAAGATGCCATCCCAGGAATGGAAAATCTTATCAAACGACTGAAAATGAGTGGATTGAAGTTATATGGCCTGACTAACTGGTCTGCAGAGAACATTCACATAGCATACGACAGGTTTCCTGTCTTCAATTATTTTGACGGAATAGTCGTTTCAGGTGAAGAAAAACTTTTGAAACCGGACAAAAGGCTCTATTTCAGATTGCTGGACAGATACCATCTGCGCGCTTCAGAATGCGTCTTCATCGATGACAATCCTCTAAACGTTTCTGCGGCCGAATCGATTGGAATCAAAGGGATTGTCTTCCATGATGCAGACACGCTGGAATTGGAGTTAAAACAGATTATAGCATAGCGATTTCGTGCATTATTATATGTAAAAGAGAGAGATTTCACCGAAGGCCAATAACAGTGGCAGCCGCAGTGGCTCCACCCAAACTCTCAATATTGACGATGTGACTATCTATCGTTTGACAATCAGTACTTTACATTACTAATCCCCCGCGAAAATCGGAAGGGGATAATATGGTGATAAGCGTGATTATCAAATAGTTCACGATCACACTTATAATTTCCGCCCCCACCTACCCGACCTCTCCTTAAATTCAACATTATTTGCGGACAAACAGGGGGAATAATCTGTATTTTTGCATCTCAAAAGGAGAGATGCCAGAGTGGTCGATTGGGACGGTCTCGAAAACCGTTATACCCATTTCGGGTATCCAGGGTTCGAACCCCTGTCTCTCCGCCAGGCTAAGAATGCAGTATTTTTCTTCAATTTGCATTTTAATAAATACGGAGGCAATATACTGTTATCTATATGAATTGAAAAAAAGATTGAACTATGAGGATTCTAAAAACCTTTTCTGCAATTGTAATATCTCTTCTTGTATTGACATCATGTAGCAAAGAGGAAGATTTTGATTCAAACAATTTAATTGGGACATGGTACGAATGTTACGACGACATAAGATTTCAGATGGACGGAAGTATTGAATACACTTTTGCTGATAATGGCAAATACATCCTGAAAGTATATAATGCCCTTTCAAACGAAGAGACCATTACAGAGGGGTCCTATTTGTATGGTTTATTTGGAGAGAGAGAAATCAGTCTTGACCCGATTTATAGCGATACCAGAAATATAAGTTATACCATTGTGAAACTCTCAAAGAATGAAATGGCGTGGCAAAAGGTTGGTACCACCTATTCTCCCGGAAGTTACGGGAGCGACTATCGCCATTTTAAGAGAAGCAAATAAAGTCCCCGATTATTTGTATATTTGAGGTGTTATGCACGAGGATTTACACCTGGTTGCCGATCTGGCGTTGATATTTATCTCTGCGGGGATAATAACCCTGATTTTCAGATGGCTGAAACAGCCTATTATTCTTGGCTATATCGTTGCCGGTTTCCTTGTGGGACCGCATTTCGGACTCTTTCCGGATGTCACGAGTGTCGGAGCCGTCAAACAATGGTCTGAAATAGGTATCATTTTTCTCCTCTTCGCTCTCGGACTTGAGTTCAGTTTCAAAAAGTTGATGTCTGTCGGCAGCACTGCATTGATTACAGCCGGAACAATATTCATCGGAATGTTTTTGTGCGGACTGGGAATCGGCACTGCGCTGTCCTGGACCTCAATGGAATCGGTTTTTCTGGGAGGAATGCTCTCAATGTCCTCCACCACCATCATAATAAAGGCATTTGATGATCTCGGACTGAAAAACAGACCATTTACAAATGTGGTATTCGGTACTCTGGTTGTCGAGGATCTGCTGGCGATTTTACTGATGGTGCTCCTCTCCACATTTGCCATCAGCAAACATTTTGCAGGAAAGGAAATGCTTTACAATATGCTGAAACTGGCATTTTTCCTGGTTTTATGGTTTTTAGTGGGCATTTATCTAGTTCCTACCCTGCTGAAAAAGGCCCATAAGATTATGAATGACGAGATGTTGCTCATATTGTCGGTCGGGCTGTGCTTCGGCATGGTTATGCTGGCAAGTTATGCCGGATTCTCGTCAGCTCTTGGGGCATTCATAATGGGGTCTATTCTTGCAGAAACTATTGAAAGTGAGAGAATAGGTAAATCCGTCAAAAGTATAAAAGACCTATTCGGAGCCATATTCTTCGTTTCTGTCGGCATGATGGTCGATCCGCAGATTATCGTTCAATACTGGAAACCGGTCATATTCATAACACTGGTTGTTATGGTCGGCATCTCGTTTTTTGCCACCTGCGGAGTCTTAATCGCCGGAAAGGATCTGAAAACTGCAGTCAGATCAGGTCTCAGTATGGCGAGGGGAACCTTA